>CAWUNX010000181.1:0-7697 GCA_963923905.1 uncultured Methylocucumis sp. | reverse complement strand
GTTTGCATACTACTTCCGCGACTATTGGCTACGATAACGGGAAAGTCTTCAGGGTTAATGTGATAACTGCGTAAACGAGGTAGTTGCAACCTCTCGCTCCAGTCGTGTAGGCAGTTGACTAAGCCGGTGTGGGCTTGCTCGTCGTCTAATGTGTTACTATCCAGTAATAAGCGACCAATTTCGGCGTATTTTTTCAGGGCAGGGTGCTGAGGGTCGCGTTGTTGTAAGGCGCGGATGTTGATTTCTGTGGCGGCTGCGACGAGTGTGCCACAGACGACGCCGTGTGGAATGGGGAAATAAGCGCCTAAGGGCGAGGCTAGGCCGTGTACTGAGCCTAAACCGACTTGCGCGAGCGTAATTCCGGATAATAACGCCGCATAAGCCATAGCGGCTCTACCTTGCGCGGCTTCGGGTTCTACGCCTTGCCAGGCGGCGAACAAGCCGGAGTTAACAGCTTGTAGTCCGCTTAAGGCTAAGGCGTCGGTCAATGGGTTGGCTTTGCTTGAGACATACGATTCTAATAGTTGCGTGAACGCATCCATGCCATCGGCGGCGATGAGTTCAGCCGGGCAACTGGCTAATAAATCCGGGTCTATGACGGCATAATCAGGTACTAGGCATTCATCACGGAAGGATTTTTTATAGCCGTTAGGCCCTTGCTCGCTTAATACGGCGTTTTTCGTGGCTTCGCTACCGGTGCCAGCGGTGGTGGGGATAGCAATAAACGGTGTGCTAGGTCCTTGATAGGGAATGTTGCGGCCTACGCCTTCTAAATGGTCTAACACTGAATTGCCGTGCGGTAATAAACCAGCAATGGCTTTTGCGGCATCGAGTACGCTGCCGCCACCGATTGCGATGACAACATTTATTGGCTGTGAGTGAAATTCAGCTACCGTCGAGTCGATTAAGCTAGGCGATGGCTCGCCAGAGACGGTTATGTGTTGCCAGCTTACACCTTGTTGTGCCAAGGCGTCAGTGAATTCAGGCCAGTGTGTGCTATGGGTGAACGATTGTTTGCCGGTGACGATTAGTGCTTGTGTGCCATAACCGGCAGCTAGTTTGGCTACTTCTTTGAGTCGTCCAGCACCAAATAAAATGCGTGGTAAACGCGACAGTGTAAAAGCGTTGAAATTCATGGTTTAACCTTTTGGAAATAATCCTTGGTAAAGTACGCCTTGGCGCGGTTCGGCCATCCAGGGTGCAACTGTTTCTCGCCAAGTTAAATAATGTGCGGTTTGTTTATGGCGTGCGGCATCGTCTGCTGATGCATAAGCTTCATAAAGAATAAATTGATTAGGGCTGTCGGGTGTTTGCAAAACATCAAAGCGGCGGTTGCCGGATTCTTGAATCGACGCTTCATGGTTTAGCTGGGTTGCCGTAATAAAATCGTTAATGTGTTCAGGCAAGACCTGAACATGGACTAATGTGACGTGCATAATCTGACTCTTAATGGTTGTTTAGTTCTGTTAGTAAAGCTAAATCTTGCTGTCTTTGTTGAACTCTACGTTCATAACTGGCTTGATTTTTGGTTAACACTAAAACATAAGGACGGCTACTTACATCAGTGCGCGTATTCACATCGCAAGCATTGCTGCTTATCGTGTATTCAACATGTTTTCGTCTACTTTCGGCGGCTTTAAATGACCAGGTTTTTTCGTTAGCATCGGCGAGGAAAATACTGCAAGCCTTACAATCAGCACATCGACAAGATAATTGACTGGCGCGCTGCCAATCGGCAGGTGGTGTTAAGTCCAATGCGCATCGGGCTTGTACATGGTTTATCACCGCTTGTTTTAGTCGCACGATGGCAGCTTGGGTGTTTGTGGCTGTCTTATTAAGCGCTTGTATTACAGGTGTTAAACATGCGTCGATAGGGTAGGTGATAGGCCAGGCTAAAAAATAGCTGACGGCTTGCTCGGCAAGTTCAGGGTTTATCGCAATAAACGCGTTTAAGACCTGGATAATACCTTGTTGCTCCAGCGTCATTCGTTCTGCTTGCCAGGTTTGTAGTTTAGGAAAACGACTCGCATCACCGGGTAATTGGTTATACAGGATAGTCGCGGCAGGTTGTAAATCGGCGGCTTGACTGGGATGTGCGTGGGCGAGAGCGGCGAGCAGGTTTGCGCAGGCGGTATAGGGAATATGCCAAGTTTTTTCGGTGTCGCGTAAGTTTTTTTCAAACAGAGTTTGTAAGCCGGTTAGCACTTCTGGCCAGATTAGTAATTGGGTAATGGCTAACACGGCTTGCGCTGCATTTCCTGAATAGTCATTGTGCGTGATAATCTGCCAAACCTGTGTTGCTAGTTTGGCATCGTTTATCGCGGTTAAGCACTCCGCTAAGAGCTGTATCCGAGCCTGATTAGGTTTAACAGTTGCTAGTTCAGATTTTATCAAGCGACTTAACACGGTGTGAGCGTTTTGCCATTCTATCGAGTTTTGCTCAGGACGGCCGGCGGCTTGATAAGCTAGACAATAGTCACGCGCAATAGGCAATACATGGTCAAACTCAGCTTGGCACAAGATGTTTAAATAGTGCTGCTTAGGCCAGAGCACGAGCGTTGCGCCGTGATACGAGCGTTCAAATGAGGCGCCAGCATTACCCGTGGCTTCCTGAAATTCGACTTCTTTAGGTTGTACTGCTTCGAAGGCTTCAGGTGGGCAAAATTCATATTCGCTAAAGGGTAAGTTGGGAATCTGACATACGCTATCATCAGGCCGCCGCCAATCGCTTAACACTTCTAAACTATCGAACACCTCACCAATGGTAAAGCCATTTTGGTCTTCATCATCGTCCCAGTGCCGACGTCGCCGACTAGAGTAATAATCATCATAATTATGTTCAGCACTACCCGATTCTTCTATCGTTAATAAAGCTAAATGAAGGTCACAATCGGCGCGTTCACAGGCTTTGATTAATACGTCTGCCAACGCGGCATCGGCATTTTTCAATGCGCTAAACTTCAGTTCAGCCTGGCTATACGCATGTTCTAACGAAAAAATGAGTTTTTCTGGTACGTCATCGCTGGTTTGGTCGTTTTTTTGTAGCGTTTGTAATTGTTGTTGCCAGGTAAGGAGTAAATTAGCCGCTTTGTCGGTTTCTTTGGTAAAGTCAGGTGGAACAGGGAGTGGTGCGTTAGCACGGCTACGCATTAAGTTGTAGATGAGCGCTAAACGACAACCGCTAGTAATCGGTAAAATTTCATGTTGACAGTCCGCATAAAAAGCCGCGTAAGCCAGCTCCGATGGGTCTTGGCTGTTTAAGTGTAGTGATACTTCTTGTTGCTGGTGGCGGATGATTAATTCTCCCCCGGTGTAGTTTGAAGGCAATACGATAACCAGTGTGGCAAACATTCCAGGTGCTTTTTCAGTGTCGCGGTGACTCACAAAAAAGCTACCTTCATCATAAACCAACATCTTATACAACTCGGCTTTAATCTCGATATTTACACCTAAGTCTGCGGCTGCTTCACTGACAATAGTGTCCAGTGTTTTTTGCCAATGTTTGCCGCTAATGTGAATCTGTTCCGCGCCGATTTGCCAAGTTTTGCGTACATTCGTATCGACTAAGGTTTCCGAACCACGCCCATAAGGAGCTTGTTCTGAGACAGCGATGAGTGCTTGCATTTGTTCGGGTTGCAGCGGTAGCGCGATGCGACCCACTTTGTTGACTTCTATCAGTGCTGGATAAGCATCGATGCGGCCTGTGGCATAGAAATCACCTGAACCGTCTACGGATAATAAGACTTTATGTAGTTCTTGCGTTATGTTTTTCATAATTTTTATTGCGTTAAACTTTTGAATGAGGTTTTAAGTAGCTATACTTTAGCGGCAAATTTTAACAGCATATTTTAAGTTGCTTTATCAAATCTTCGGCAAAAATAGTGGGGAGTTATAGATATGAAATCGGTTAATAGACTTCAACTGGAACGCGAAGGGTATTGTGTTTTTCATAAGCTGATTGCTGAGCACAAGCTTAAACAAATACATGCTTATTGCCGCCAAGTATTAACTAACGTAACCGACGAGCACAGGGATTTTTTTAAAGCTCAAGGCTGTATTGCTGATATTTCTGATTATCCGATATTTGCTGATGTCTTAAGCGATGCGTGTTTGACGGAGTTATTTGCAGATTTAGCGCTACCCGGCTATGTGTTTAGTAGTGGCTCGGTGATTAGCAAACCACCGATGAGTCCGGCGTTATTTTGGCATCAAGACTGGTGGGGGTGGGATGATGCTATTTCTTACAGCGAGCGTATTTTGCAAGTGAATTTAATGATTTATCTTAGCCCGACTAAGGTTGAGAATGGTTGCTTGCGCGTTATTCCGGGTAGTCATAGGCGTAAGCATTCATTGCATACGTTTGATGTCGCTTACGGTGAGTCTATGTGTCGGGTAGAAAATCCTGAGCATCCACTGTACCAATCTTGGTCGGGTGAACAAGCCATTGAGGTCATGCCGGGCGATATTGTGGTGAAAGACGCGCGTTTATTACACAGTACTTATTCAAATGCGTCCGATGCTGAAAGAACGTTATTAAGTCTGAATTTTAATCCTGATTTTGCTAATTTGCCTGAGCGGGTTCAAGCCAGGATTACTAATATTTTTATGCGCGATAGAGTGCGTAAAAGCGAGGCAGAGTTAAATGGCTTGATTATTGAAGGCTGGCCTGAGTCTGATAAGCAAAAAATTCGCCATCTTTTTCCGGATAGCGGGCATCAGGCTGAGCCGTTGGCTTTTAATTTTAGACCAGACCCTGAGTTGTTATTAGTGTGAGGAATAGTTGTTCAGGTCGTATTGGAATTCACTGCTGGCTTTGGATTCCAACTGTGTACGACCTGTTTAGTGTTTTTACAATCTTTCGCCAGGGTTCGCAATTATTGTTATGGCGATGGGCTTAATACACATCTCTGACATAACGCTTGTCTTTTTTCAACTGATTAACATAGTCGATAGCGGCTTGCTCGGTCTTGCCGCCATGCGTGGCAATCACTTGATGTAAGGCTTTGTCTACATCTTTCGCCATGCGGTAAGCATCGCCACAGACGAAGAAATAACCGCCTTGTTCTAACCAGGCAAACAGTTCTGCGCCATGCTCTAGCATTCGGTCTTGCACGTAAATTTTTTCTGCTTGGTCGCGCGAGAAGGCAAGGTCTAAGCGTGTGAGCAAGCCTTGTTGCATCATGGTGTCTATTTCATCGCGGTACATAAAATCGGTTTCAACATTACGGTCGCCGAAAAATAACCAATTCTTGCCTGAGGCTTTGCGATATTGCCGTTCTTGTAAGAAGGCGCGGAACGGAGCAATACCAGTGCCAGGGCCGACCATAATCATCGGTAAACTATCGTTATCAGGCACTCTAAAGGTTTTATTGGGAATGAAAAAGCAACGTACATCGGTGTTGTCATCGACTAAATCGGCTAAGTAAGTTGAGCAAACGCCTTTGTGAGTACGGCCTAAGCTTTCATAACGCACGCTGGCGACGGTTAAGTGCACCGTGTCAGGGTATAACTTGCTGCTCGATGAGATGGAGTAAGCTCGATGTTGCAGTGGTTTTAATAAATTCAATAGCTCAGCGGCAGAGAATTCGCATTGCGGGAATTGTCTTAATAAATCTAATGTGTCACGACCCCATAAATACTTGGCTAAACGGTCTTTATCGCCGCTTTGTAATAACTCGTTTAGCTCTGGATCGCTAGAACGCTTGGCGATTTCTTCTAATAGCTCTTTGCTAGGGGTTTTGATTTCAAAAACGGTGCGTAAAGCGTCTGTTAATGGCATGAGTTCGCCATTGACCGGCTCTTCTTCCTGACCATTACAACCGATAGCGCTGATAATATCGGCGACTAATTCAGGACAATTGGTTGGGTATACGCAGAGAGCATCGCCGGCTTCATAAGTTAAACCTGAGCCTGCAATAGATATTTCATAATGCCTAGTTTCTTTTGATGAGTTTTCAGCCGTGACACGTTTATTAACGAGTAATTTCGCGGGGAAAGGATTTTTTCGGTTATAAAAGGGTTTGCTATCAATCGCCGGTGCTGTTGTGGTTGCAGCAACTGTGACGGAGTTACCCGCGATTAAGGTAATAACGGAGCTGCTCCATAAATGTGCAGGTTCTTCAAATTCCACATCACAATCGGTGCGCTCATAAAGCCGAGTCGCACCTAATTCGGCGAGTCGTCTATCCCAGTCTTTGCCGGCTTGGCAGAATAAATCGTATGCGGTATCGCCTAGCGCTAATACCGAGAATTTTACTTTCTCTAGGTTAGGTGCTGTATCGGTATTGACTGCTTCCCAAAGCATTTGCGCATTATCGGGCATTTCACCTTCGCCGTATGTGCTAGTCACAATCAGCAGGTAATCCATGCTCGCAAGTTGGGCGCTATCAATTTCGCTCATGCTTTTGACAATGGCTTTTAAGCCATGCGCTTTGGCGGCGGAAGCGGTATCGTTAGCAACAGACTCAGCATTGCCTGTTTGGCTACCGTATAAGATATTGACAGTTGTGGTGTCTTGCCCGCTGTTTAAGTTATTGCTTTGTGCTAGGCTGGTTTTTAGCCCGGCGAAAAAACCATTTAGCCAAGCTCGCTGGCTCTCGCTAAAAGGCGCGTCTGAGGGTAGTTGAGGTAATTTCATTGAGTTCACTGATAACAAGGCTGTTTCCGGCTCGCAGGGTGAGCCGGAAGGTATAAAAGAAACAGGCTTTCGCTACATTATGCAGGTTGTGCAGTCATTAAAGTTTGCACTAGCTCTAAACCGCATTGTTCTGCTAAATAGCTTTCAACAGCATTTATGTCGGCGAGTGCTTTGCGGTTAATAGTTTGTTGCTCAATAATCCATGCCGTTGAGCCTATGGAGTAAATGCTTTGTACTGAGCGATTAATTAAGGCTAATTTGTAGTCATTTAAGCGTTTGTCGGCGATTAACGTGGCGAGTTGCTCGTCGCTGTAATTGCCGTAAGCAATACGCGTGGTTTTGACTAGGGCTTCTTGTAATTTGCGTGGGCGCTCCGTAATGAGTTTGCGTGCGGCTTGTTCAATATGGCTAGCTGTTTTTAACGCGTCGGGTAAAGATTTTAAGCTTTCACGCGCGACGTGTTGTGCGTGAGCAAGCACGGCGTAGCCATTGATTAAGCGGTAAGCCATTTGGCCGTCGTCATGGTTGTCACCCGGAATAATGCCACCGTAGAGAGGCTCGGCATGTTGATACGCCGTTTTAACCAATTCGACTTGGCGTCTGGCGAGTTCTTGTGCCAACTCTTCTATCATTTCTTTACGGTCAAGCGTTTGTTTTAAATAAGCCGCTGTTTGGGTTTTATATAACCATAACGGCATGGCGTATTTGAAATGTACGCGTTCGTTCGCCCAATTATTAAGCAAATTACGTGCCTTGCTTGAGTTAGCATAGTCTCTGTGCTGCTCTAGCATGGCAATGATAAATTGCTCATGCGCGCGGGCATTATCGTTATCTTCAGTAATTGAATGCAGCTCAACAGATGATTTGTCATATAAGTGTTGTAAGCGGTTATCTGGGTCGTATTGATAAGCGTTACCACCCGACATGCCATTGCAAAAACCTTTGCCGAAACCGCCAATATTAAGAACTGCACCGTTAGTCATGTATTCGCAGGCGAAATCACCTACGCCTTCAACAACTGTCTCTTATACACATCTGACGCTGCCGACGATACTCCTTG
>CAWUNX010000180.1:0-7713 GCA_963923905.1 uncultured Methylocucumis sp. | reverse complement strand
CCTAATAATTTAGGGTTCGATTGTTTAATGAGTTCTATGATTTCAGATGTTTTCATATTTAATTTGTAATAAGTGTTTAATTAATAGGTGGTTGTAAAGCTTAATCGAGCAAGTCTTTTTTAGCTAAAACTCTGCGCAATGACAACCAATGGTTAACAATATCTCGCACTAGCAGTTGCGAAGTACTAGAATCGTTATTTCGCTCAAACCATTTTTCAGCCAAGGCTATGGTTTCGGCTAAATTTAATGCAGCGAATTCTTCTTTAAGCAACAACGCTCTATGTTGAGTATTTAGCCAGGTATTAAATGCCAAAATCTCTTCATTCGAGAGCTGTTTCCGTAAATCGTCAGAAATCTCAGGCGAGGCTAGCGCGACAGTACCTATGATGGAATTAACGCCTTTTCTCTTGCTGCTGTCGTAGGTTGTCCTGATGAATTGAATAACATTCTTACGAATACGGAAGTGCATGTATAGCTCGCTTTATTTTTGATAGGCAATATATTGCCCGATAATTTTTTACAATGCAAGCAAAAGCAAATACTAAAGTACCTTGGTAAAATTACCAAGGTAGTATTTAGAGTTATTTTTTCACAAGGAAAATAGCGTCGCGAGCAGGAACAGTGATGGTGTTATCGACTGGTTCGCCATTGTTTACTTCGGGTGCTTGCGAGCCTTTTAAGCGCTTGTAATGGTTTTTCTTAACGCTAGCTTGCCAGGGGGTGTTACTCATATTAAGCAATACCAGGCCATTTTCAAACTCACGAGACCAACGTTCACTGCTGCCGGAATAGAGTTTAATGTTGCGAATCTCGGTTTTTCCAATTTGCTCTGAAACACCAAATACAGGCGTCAACGAAGGTTCTTTTGCTGCAATAAAGCTAATTTTATAGCTACGCCATTGAGAATCTGCCAATACCGCTAGGGGGGCCTCTCTTTTTCCTATGATTGCACCCGTAATTGTAACCATACGTGGTACCTGGTCAAAATTTTGACCTGCATAGTTCCATGAATCGGAGCCTTTGATTTCGAACTCTAACGTATATGAGCTACCAGGAATCAGTTGAATATTGGCGTTTTTAGGTGTCAAATGCACACCTTGCCACATTTTGTCAGGAGCTATTCCAGCAGGTATAGATTTAACGTCAGCGGTATAGCTATCGGCTGTTTGTGAGGTTGTAGCTGTAAAACCAGTTCTTGTTTCCCAACCCCACGTTGCTTTCGCTAGTAAATTGACCGTTTCTAAATTTGAGAGGTCTTGCTGAGCAGATGACTTTGGGCGACCCAGCCAACCCCAATCATTTAAGCTACCACCGTGGTATTCATCCCAGTTAAAAAGACCAAACTGTTCGTTATCTGTGTCTTTTTCGCTGGCATTCGCAGGGTCAAATTTACCTTGTTTTAAGCTAGCAAATGCATGTGGCATACTCGTTAAGCATGCAGATGCTAAACCCACACGAAAGCGAAAGTCTGTTTTAGCACCATTAGGCATATAGGCATTGGCAAATACAGTTGTTGGCCCTTTAGTGAATGGATAACTGACTTTAGGTAAGGCTTGCGCATTTTCTACCCATAAACGCAAATGTAAAAATGCTTGAGAAAAACGATCAAAATCATTTGTCATGGGGTAAGCTTCCATTTGGATGCCATTAAGGTATTTCCAGCCACGCGCACCAAAAATAGCATCATTACTGTCAGCTTGAATAATTTTGTCTGGTCCTAATAATTGCCTTAATTCACGGAAAAAGACTTGTCCTCCCAAGCCGAAGCTATTAATGCCATTCATATAGCCATAGTCTGGAATTAAGTCATTATTTATGTCCATAGGATTATGTTCAGGATACCCCCATGTCCAACGGGTTACATCAAACTCAATACCATTGGCATTGGCTGCTGCAATCCTTTTGGCCATAGAGCGAGCGTACCATTCTGCTGCAGTGAGATTTTCAGAACCACCTCGTGGACAATCCAGGCTAAAATTTAGTTGCCATTGCTTTGTCCAATACATCATATGTGCGGCAACTACAGCTTTTCCTGATTTAAATGTTAATGGTTTGCTGCCCCATTGGGCTCGTCGTATTTTTATTTTATCTTTTCGCACATTTTCTATTATTACATGTTCCGCCTGTGACCAATCGGGTTTGCCGTTACTGTCTAACGCATAGATAATTAGGGCAAGAGGAAATTTTTTATTTATTTTATTTGCGCGGCTTTGATTGCTAACTATGCGGTTAATATCTTGAACTGAAATAATATTGTCTGTAGGTAAAAGGTCTAATTTAAGTAATGAGCCTGCTTTGTAAAGCAAATGCCCAGGCCAAACCGTAGCGAATTCAGATTCATTAATACCACCGTATGCATCCTGAAGTGTGATGATTTTATTGGAGAATTTTGAGCGAGTTGCACTTAGTTTTGCTTGAGTTTGACCTGGTGCATGAATCCACGCATAAGGTTCTTGTTGTTGGAGTAGTTGTTGGAATGCCTTCGTATTTGGATCAACATTTTTAGATGCTTTAAAAGCCATTGCGATGGGTAAAGGCTCAGGAAGCCTAATAGGGCTTGCCATAGCGAGGCTGATATTAAGTAACGCTACTAACATTGCATACGAATTGTATTTATGCATAGTGAAATCTCGCTAGTGTTGTATTTTGATAACTGTAATCAATATAAAAACAGGTGTTTTTAAGGTAATTTACCCAGTATTAAGACTGAATCTCGGAGCGCTTTTAATTCTTCAAAACTGAATTCAACTGGGGGTAAACTGCTCTTATCATTGAAAGCTTTAGAATCAAATAGGAAGCTATCCGGCTTTTTCATATAAGTGCGCAGCTTATGCTCGTCATTTTCAAAGCGGTTGATAATAGCTTGGCGGCTTTCATTGCTAAATAAACAAAATTCACTATAACTTTTATGTTGTGCTTTCAAATGCTTTTTAATTTTACCAACGACGAAGGCATTATCTTTTTTGTTGAATAAGGGTGCTAACAGTATAGTGGCTAATAGCTGTGTAGTCGTTAAGGATTCATTAGACTTTTTAGGCTTTTTATAATGTTCAATGTGTTGTAAATCAGTTGCGTGACAAAAATCCTTGTATAAATCGCCACCTATGAAAGCTTGTTTATCAAAGCTTCGAATTTCTATTGCATCCTTTCCAAATATGTTTTCCAAGACAGCAATATAGCGTAAGTAGTCTGCTGGATGCCAACCTATGGCTTTTTCACGTTGTTCTATATATTTATCAATAGAAACATTGGTTAACCATTGTTTTACTGCTTGATTGTAAACGCTCTCCAAGTACAAATCCCAACGTCTTAGATAAATCAATATCTTAACTTCGTCGCTGCGAAATGTATTTTTAATAGTTTTTAAGGAGCGTTGAACGGCTGGTCTGAATAATTTGCTAAAGAATAGCTCTGCTGAAATGATTATTTGTTTTTGCTCAATTGCCTCCTTATTAATACTGGCTAATAAAGCTTGTGTATTGCCTTTATGGGCAGTTATGCTTGGCAATAATAAGTTATGGCTATACCGAATAATGTTATCGCTATCCTTTCGGCCTGTCATAGGGTAAATGGTTCTATCCAGTTCTGCTAACGTCTCGTAATTAAGATGCAGAAATTTTTGGATTGACGTAGTTCCTGTTTTGGGTGAGCCGATATGTAATATTATTTTTCTCATAGACAATGCGATTCCAATGTTGTTATTCGATATAAATCAATATACTGTGTTCATTGTTCCTATAGGCAAGCTCAGTCAAGTGGTTCATAGAAACACACTTAGGAACATTTATTAGCATCAAAGATGGAAATTTCTCCAAACAAGCCCATCACTGCAGTTTTTGCTTAAGCAAGGGGATAAAGTATTTGGCTAGTAACTTTCGGTATTGTACTGGATTATAGTGGTGATCACGGGGGTTTGGGTGTCTTAGGTTTTTCTTGACTAGTCCATTTGAGTCAGTTGATGCATCGTCTAAATTGACATATTCGATATTATGACGCTGGCACCATAGCTGTATTTGTTTATTAAACCACAAAGTAAGTGCGGTTCGTTGTTGTAGAGTTGCTTTAACTTCTGCCCTTGCTCTTGCTATAGCTCCTTCAGTTGAACCGTCAATTAGCGTGGGCAGAGGTGTGCTAATAACTATTATTGGAGCTTTGCTTTTGGCAGATTCGATTAATTTACAATAATTTTCAACGGCACGCTGAGCTGCTTCTTCAATTTGTATGTTATTTTTTTCGGCTCTATACCAAATTACAAATCCCGCATCGACTTCTCCTAAACATAATACAATTAGGTTAGCTTCTGTTTCAGACAATACTTGTTGAAATTTAGAACCTGCTTGCGTTTTGCTATTAGGATTTTCTAGTCCTGATAAGGTAGCACCTTCGACTGAGACTATATCCCATTTATACTGAGGGGTAGTTTTTGACCAAAACGGACGCTTAAAAATGTTTACATGAGAGTCACCTAGTACAAGAATACTTTTTTGTATTGTGTTTTTTATAGGTGTGGCTGCGGACTGAGGTGATTTTGTGTGTTTTTTTTGGATAAGCTCAAAAATAATGTCGTTGCGACTTCTGATAGCATTTAATGCAGCGTGTTCGAGTTTAGCAATTTTCTTGTGTAAGCTGTCTATTTGCTCGGCTAAGGTTAAACTCTGTTCTTGCGCTTGCCAAGAATTAAGAGAATAGTCAAATTGGATAAAATCTTCAGCAAAAAAATCTGCCACTAGGCTTGCTGTTTCTGTATCGTAGTAGCTTTGCCATTCGGTAGGGAGAGATTCATTAGTACGGTATTTTTTTAGTAAAATACTAGCATTATTCTCAGGTGCAATGAGATTTAAGATATTTTGTAAGTCATTAGCCAAGCTTTCAGTGTGTAATATATGAGTGTAATCAATTAACTCAGGCAATAATAAGTTAGCCATTGGCCGCCAATGCGGATTACAGTTTTTAGGATTTTGTGTTTCCACTACCCAGCGCACAAAGTTTTGAAATGATGGGCATTGACTTGGGTCGGTACCTGTGTAGTTTGCGATAAGTTGCCAATTCCTCTCATATCCAGGTTCTTTTTGCCGAATTTTGTCTGACCACGCAGAGGCTAAGCGGGCATAAGGATTTCTTACGACACAAAAGCGGACAACATTGTTTTCCTGTAAAAGCTTTAAACGTTGCTTAGGTGCTATTTGCATTAAGTTTTTGATGCCATGGCTTGCGCGCAAATGAATAACCATTGCAGGGTTGCTTTCTTTTCCTACCTGTTTTTGTTCAACTGTTCGGTTTTCTAATTCGCTTAATATCCATTTCATGGTGCTACAAGCGGCTTTAGGCGTTTCCATAAAGACATAATTTAGTCGGTCGCCAACAAACGAGCCATAAGCAAGACGCTTTTCTATTGATTCGACGGGGTAATCGCGCAGTTTTTGCTCTTGGTCGGTTTGCGTTAGCCAATTTGACGGTACTGCAATTACTTTTGGCTTATGGGTGTTTATATTAAATTCAGTTCGGTAATAACGTGTTAACTTAGTAATGGTTTCGTCGTTTAACGTTTTTAAGTCATCAGGTAGATACGCTATGTAGCGCTTAATCGCACTGGCATATTTGTCCATAGCGAATGTTTCTGTTTCCGAATTTAAATTATGTTCTTTGAAATAAGAGTCGCGAAATTGCTTTTTATCGTCGCTTAAAGCGAGTCTCCCGTTGCCGCGCATGGCTTTCCATTGGTACTCCTCTTGAGAACGGATGGCATAGTGGTTCAGTTGGCAAACGCTATGGAAGATTGGTGATTCGTTATCTTTTTTTGGGTGATTGCCGTAGACAACTTCTTTAGCAACAGGCACGTCTTGTTTCTGATCACTTGCGTAAATCACTCGCCCCCATACATCGTTAGCCTTAGGTATGGGTCTGTGGTTAGAGATAAACGCGTAAAGGTTAGGGTTTAACCGTGATATGCTCTTGCCAAATTTATTGTGCGCTGTTGTTGAGTCGCATTCGGTAAACCTTGATAGTGTCAAGTCTTGTTGATAAGCCGCTTGTTTTGCTGAACCGAAATGTTTCCAATTTATAAAGAGTGCATCTGGGTAGTTGAAATGAGCTAGTAAGTCTTGAACACAACTATGTTCTTTTAGGATTAAAAATTCATCGCAGTCAAACCAGCATAAGTAATCTTCTAATGTATCTGGATTTTTAAATAATTCTTTTGATAAACTTCTGAATGCGCTTAATTGAGGGCTTTCGCCTGCTGCTAATGTTCGCGGACGCCATTCGATTAACGCTGCTTTTGCTAAAGCCGCCAGCAACGCATCAGAACCGTCGTCGTTGTCGTTTGAAAATATAACAATTCTGTCAAAACCTAATAACTTGTAATGAGCGACCCATTCCAATAGATAAGGGCCTTCATTTCTGACACAAGTAGCCAACGTAAATTTCATTTAACTATTCCCCTGATAGCACTCGGATTGCGTAGAGTTATAATACGATATGGTTAAAAAGTTAATATCGCCATGATGGATGATTTAAATTGCGCGCGTAAAATTCTTCGTAATAAGGTTTTAGTTTGCGCATAGCTATTTTTTCCCATTGTGTTGGCATGGATAATTCTTTTGATGCGTTGATTTTGGTGTCTGAAGCATCCGATTGGTAGTCTATATGGCGAATAGCGAGAAACTTTTCTAAATGCCAAAGCGAGCCTTGCGGGAATGCAATAAAGTCTTCAAGATAAAATACTTTTACATTTTCTTGGCCAAATACGTTGACTAACCTGTCGTAGTTTGACGCGTATTCTACGTTTTTCCAGAACCAAGCTTTGTTAATGAGCTTACGAAATTCCTTTAGTGTTAATTCATCGACTAAATCTTCTTCGCCTTTAAATTTATAATGAAACTTAATGTGCGACCATAAGCGTGCTAAAGGGTCACGCAAGGTATAAATCACTTTAACGTGTTTAGCAATGTTGAGTATTTTTTCTAAGTCTTCCTCTTCTAATAACGAATATTGATTAGAAAAGTCTGCGCAATAAACATTTCTGGGGACTGATTGAAACAGTGAACAATACCATTGATCAGTAACGACCTCAGGTTCGGCATAGTTTTTATACCAATCAATGGTTTTTACACTTTGTTTTTTTTTAACCACTAACTGGAGTTTTTTTTGTCTATCGCTATGGGCTAGCTTTAGACCTAGACCTTTGTTATGAGAGAAATAATGCAGTTCTTTTTCGGGCGTAAAATGAACTTGTGGATGCACTTCGAGTTGCTTATACAACCAGGTTGTACCGGCTTTCATTGCGCCGGCACCGATGACAAGTTTTTCTAGCATAGTATGACCTCTAAGCGATGCACGCGTCTTTGCCAAAGGTTTTATCTAAAAAGCTCTGGTGGCTAGCATAACGACTTTTTAATAGGTCAATCGTATTGGCCGACAAGTCTTTGGTTTCATCAAGCGCATTAACCTTTGTTCCAGTAATTTTTTGGTAATTGGGTAATGATACAGGAACTTGTAGAAAATCTGACAGTTCTTCAGCAGTGCTTTCAACATCGCCGAACAAATTGTCATAGCTTAATATCAGCACATGTTTAAATTCTTGTTGATAATGAGTCAAAGCTGTTTCATAGTCATTTAAAGCATCTTGAACCTTTAGCCATTCACTATTCGTGCTGTTTAATAATTTAACCATTTCTTCCTCGAATAACGTCTGTCTCTTATACACATCTCCGA
>CAWUNX010000179.1:0-7728 GCA_963923905.1 uncultured Methylocucumis sp. | reverse complement strand
TGACGAAATGGAGCAAGGTGCCCGTGGATTAAAACAAGGGAAATTTTATGGTCAATTCAGTCGCTTATTGACGCGGATTCGCAGCAAACTGACCGATAAACGTTATGGTTTTTTGTTCGGCGCACCCGATAGCGAGCATCAATACGACTCAATGGCTAAGATGGTTGCCAAATTAATGGATTACAACGCCGATAAAGCGCAAATCAAAGTTATTGATTTCTCCGAAGTACCATCCGAAATATTGCCCGTTATTGTTAGTTTAGTGGCTCGAATCATTTACCAAGTCCAGTTCTGGACTAATCATGAAACCAGACGTCCGATAGCCTTGATTTGTGATGAAGCGCATCTCTATCTCCCCAAAAAAGAAGGGCAAAATCCAGTAGAGCTTAGGGCTATTGAGGCTTTCGAAAAGATCGCCAAGGAAGGACGAAAATATGGTGTGGCATTATTGATTGTCAGCCAACGCCCTTCCGATGTTAGTACAACCGTACTTAGTCAATGCAATAACGTGATTGCATTGCGACTCACGAATGGCGATGATCAAACCACTGTAAAAAAACTGATGCCGGAAAGTCTTGAAAGTTTACTGGATGTCTTGCCTATTATGGATGTTGGCGAAGCTTTAGTTGTTGGTGATGCCGTACTTTTACCTAGCAGAGTAAAAATTAATGAGCCAGACGAAAAGCCGCTTAGTGCAACGATAGATTTTTGGTCGGTATGGCAACAGAAAGGGGACGAGCCTGATTTTATCGGGGCTGTGGAAAATATGCGCAAACAGGGACGCGGTTGACGTGAAGCGTAATCAATACGGCCTGAATTTAGATGAAGGTATTGCACTGACGAGTAACGAGGAGTTCGACCTACTTTATCTTGAATCAGATTCTGAAGTTGAAAATCGTCTGGTTAATTGGATAAAAAACAGCTCTAGTTCCGTAATTTTTGGAGGCCAAATTGGCTGTGGAAAAACTACTACTATCGAACGCGCATTACGTATAGCCGAAAAAAAGCCGGATATTATTTGTCATTTTGATCGCAACCACATCAATCCTTCTCCGATTGATACATGGCTGATTGTTTTTGCTGAGGTTGCACGATGTTCAGCACCCCAAGCTTTTTCTATTATCATTGAACATTTGCCCGAAATACAAAAGATACTGGGCGTTTCGACAGACGAATGGAAAGAATCTGTAAAATTAACATTATTGGAAAAGTATTCACCCAAGGCATTAATAAAGCATCAAAAATTCAAAGAGTTACTGGAACCGTTACTTGAATATTTACCTGGAATATTAAAAACCATACTCCAAGAAATTGAATCCATATTGGGGCGGCGCATTTTTATCCTTGCTTCCGGCGTTGACAAATTTGAACTTGGCACATCTGCTTACATTAGTTTATCGGAACCACTAACCGTGCTCGCCTCGTTTAAAACGCTGTTTGAAGTCAATGCCGTTCATTTATTTGCAAATGACCGATGGACTCAAGGATTAAAAAAAGAAGTTTTGACTGCATCTAGCTCTAATTGGATTGAGGCTATGCTCAATAAACGGTTAGGTGTTTATGCTCAGGTTTATAAAAATCAAATTCCTATTCTCTCCGCCTATTCTGGTGGGATTCCCCGACAAGCGTTACGTTTGCTCGATCATTTTATAATTCAGCACAAACATTATCCCAATCAAAATGATGTCATTATTCATTGTGTTGAAGCAGTAAACAGGGATTTTTTTTCATTCGCTAAAAAGCCTAAGAATGAGTTATTAAAAGCAGTTTCTAAACAAAATTATCTGGAAACGACTTTAGTTTCAATAACTGGCGATCAAGAAACTGCAATGCGGGCTGTATTTGGTAATTGGATTATTCTCAAAAAACATAAACAAGAAAGCCTTTGGCAAGCATGTGTAAATCCTGTTATTAAAAGCAGTTTTGCTAATTTAAGTGTTTCTGATCCAGAAATGTTGCTATTAAAAAAATACGCGGATCAGCAAGGCATGTCGGCACACGGCCTGGATATTGATGTGCAAATGAAGGACTGGCAAGAAACCCTGCGTGGTGTTGTAGATCATCCGATTGCTCTCAAGATCACTGAAATTTTGGATACTATTTCTAGTGCTCTTTTATCCAAAGATAGAGAAGATCGGATTATTGTTGGTTACGAAAATCATCAAAATGCCGAGATAGTACGCGCATATTTGGAGGCAAAATCTAATACCTACGAATACCAAGTATGGAAACATGTTGCGGTACAGGGCGGTAATCAACAATTGCCCTTGAATGAAATATTGAATTTTCTTGCTGATGAAACCATAGGCATCTATTCCATTGATTTTGTTGGTGACTTTAATGACGAACAATTAAATGAACTTAACCTTCGCCGGGATACTTTCATCGAAAAGCAACTTATTTGGTGGATTCCAAAAAATAAGCTAGCCCAGTATTTAGTGCAATTGACTCAGTTAAGACAATTATTTCAGATATTTATTTTGGAAGATGATATTTCGAAGTCATTGAAGACGGAGGATATTGAGGCTGATCTTGAGTTTATGCAAGACCTTGTCGAATCGGAAAATACGGCTGAATTTAGTTATGTTAGCAATTTGCAGAAAGTTCTAAACTATTTGAAGGCAGGTAATCATGGAGCATAGTATTATCCAAGCCTATATTTTTCAAGATATTGTAAGGCTTGGGTTCTCTCCTTCAAGCGACAAAGATCGCAAGCTTTGGCTTCGTCAGTATGGTCAAAGTTTAAAAGAGTTTTGGGAAATCGACAGTTATCCGGCACAGCCAAGTGAAAGCAATAAAATTATCTCAGCCACTATTAATTCTCCCCTAGATATTGGTGCCGTATATGAATATGCCATTGAAAGTATGGATAAGTTTACCGTTTCACTAATGCACACCGCCAACTCCCAGCTAATGTGGTCTCACGACATGGATGGTAAATATTTCACATTTCCCTGCCAAGCTTTCCTCACAAAGCATAAACAACGAAACCAGGCAATTAATAACATGACTCACGATGATGTCGGCGGTGTTATAGATTCGCTACTCGTTCATCCGGCGCCGCATCAACACATAGAGTCACCCATCGATAATCATGAAGTAAGAATTGGCGGCGGTATTATTAATCCTTTCCAATATTTATTTCATCTTCGTATCCAACTGTGTCCTATAGCTGACAGAAGATTGGCTGAGAGAAATCGATTGCTTGTGCTTTTTGAAAATGCAATTCGCAATAATCAACAAGTAACAGCAAATGAGTTAATGCAAATACCATAGTATAGATTGCATAAAACTACTTTCACTCATGGCACTGTTTGCCGGACGACATCCCACATCAACCGGATTTTCTTATGGACAGAAAAGCTAGCACACGGATTCGACCTTAACACTCCTGGTTTAGCACCTATTTTTCCGCGCCTATTGCTGGCTTACGAGTTCGGCGAAGCCGGGCTAGAAAAACTCCACGGTGAAAACTGGTTTACCGGTCTAAGCTTTCCATTTCCGTTTAGCTTGTTATCCGCCGATGTTAGCTGGACATTGGTCACTGGCTTGGAAATCATTGCCCCTATCGCCCTTATCTTGGGTTTGATGACCCGCTTTTTTAGTGCAGCATTAATAGTGTTGACGGTAGTGGCCATCGCCGCTGTGCATTGGCCCGCCGAATGGCACAACCTCGACGAATTGTGGCAGGGCTATGCCATCACTGATAAAGGCCACGGCAACTTTAAGCTGCCATTGATGTACATAATAATGCTCAGTTCGCTGCTGTTCAGTGGTGGCGTACGGCTCAGCACTGATGCTTGACTGAAACAACGCTTATCATCAACTTAAACGGGCTAGTTGTTACATTATTTAATGTTGCTCTCTCTGATATGGCCGCTGCATCTCGTTGGTTACTAATAGAGCTAATTCAGCCGCAACAGTCTTAAGCGTTTGGAGCTACTGGATTTATGCCGCCTGACACTCTTTCTCATCTTGGATAAGATTCTTAACCGTGGCCGGTGGCACGGTCACGCGCGATAACTCTTGGCTCATCGCTTCATGCAGTAAGGTATTTAATTTTGCAATCGGTGCAGCATCGTCAGCGGCGCTGTTATACGTTTCTAATGCTGCTTGCTCTGAGTCGTGGATAAATAACTGTAACTCTTGCCCATGTTTAAACCACACTAACTGGTCATAGCCAAAATCGGCGTATTTCGCGCCATTCAGACTATAGTCCAGTGGGCTGAAATAGCGGGCGTATTTATAAGTACCGTCAAACAAACCACGTAAGCATCCGCGCTTAGTTAAATCTGCGCCACATCCGGTGTCTTCGCCCCAAGTCGAGCGATAAACAAAATCTGCATCAAGCGAAGACGCAATGGTGTCGGACATAAACAACACCCAATCACGTCCTTGCTCGCCATCTGACCACTGCGCTTGCGGGTATAGCGTTGGGCTTTTAATGACCTTAGCCAAGCTTACACCGGGTAAATGATTCAACATGTTTAAGCTGCTTAATGTCGCGCCAAATTGCGCGCTATACCACGCCGCATCTTTACCCGCCCAAGCTAATAATGTAGGCAATAAATCCACTGATGACGCTAAGGTTGGTACGTCGATATTAATCTTAGGCAGATATTGTTTAACCAAACTGGCTTTAGCATTCGACAGCCTAGCCACGATAAACGGTAATTGGTTATTCTCGTGATACACCATCGCGCCTTTTTGCCGTAACGGTAATACTACGGGCGTTTGTGCTAAGGCTTGTTCTGAAGGCTCGCCATCAGACGTTGTCGCTGCTTCAAAATACCGACTCACGCCCATGTGGGATAAGGCTAATTCGCCATGATCGGCGGTCATAATCACTAAGGTATTATCAGCAAAGCTATTATTTTTTATGGAGTCTAAGACTCTGACCACGGCTTTATCGTTATCTAAAATACAGTTTAAATAGTAGTTTAAATACACTTGCCATAACGGTACGGTAAGCAATTTCGTGCCCAAAGCCGTTTTTGTATTGTCTTTATAAACGCGTATCGTCGTTGTGGCGTCGTCATCCAACGTAATATTGCCAAATATTGCCGATAACATGCTCGCCCATTCGTCTAACGCACCCGGAATAGGGCCTTGTGTCTCAGGCGTATAACCGTTTACCTCAAAACCATTAGCAGGCTTTGATGGGTTCCACCAATATAAGTACGGCTTAGTTTTAGGCACTGGTGATAACGGAAAATAGTTTTCCCCCGCTGGGTCGCCTTGAGCGATTTGATAACTGCCGCTACCATCGACATCGACTAACATAATGTCATGCGGATTAATAAAATTGACGGCCAATAAAAACGGAATTTGAGAATTTTGCTTATCTTTAGCCGTGGTTTCTAGCCATTCTTGAGCATAACCGGCAACATCGTCGTCACGCATTGTCCCTGATAACGGCCCTTCCGCATCGCCTAACTTAGTCGGTCCTTGCCAATCATGAAAACCGTAAAGCCTGCGCATATTGACCGGCCCTTTACCGCCTTCAAAGACATCATCTTTGGTTAAATGCACCTTGCCTTTGTAAGCACAATAATAACCCGCAGCATTTAACGCATCGGCCATCGTCGGCACTTTAGGGTTTAACGAGCTTTGCGTGTCAAAGTCCATATTATCGACGACGCCATTATCCACACTATGATGACCGGTAAAAATCACGCTACGTGCCGGGCTACACGGCGCGGTAGGCGTAAAGTAATTATTAAACCGTACACCGTTAGCGCGTAACTGCATACGGCCAGGCATCAGGCTTTGGTATTGCGCGAGTAACTCAGGCTGAACTAAAGACTCGGTACGGCTGTAATGGCGCTCTTCATCAGTAATAATTAACACGATATTAGGCCGTAGCGAATCAGCGTCAGCAGCTCTAGCAATTTTGCTTAAAGCCGGGTTTAAACTGACTAGCGCGCCAGCCCCTGCTGTGACTTGCAAAAACCGACGCCGACCGACATGAAGCGTTTTATTCTTTTTCATGTTCTCACCTCACTAAGTATTAGTAAAACGTAGCTACTTACTCATCATGCTTAGCAAAACAGCAAGAGAACTAAGCAGTTACTGTAAAAGGTTAGTATGAAAAAAAAATATGACAAAAAAATAAGTTTGACTGACTCAATTAAGACAATTTGTTACAGCTTAAAAACTAAGCTGTTGCACCTAGCGAAAATTTTTAGCTAATTTGACACTTATTACATGGTATCCTTGGCTTAGATTCTCGCACCTTTTTAGAACTGAGGGCTCATAACATGTTAATCCTGATTTTGCGCATTCCGCGTGACACCAATAAATATGACTTAATTAAATTTTTAGAGCCTGTTATCAAAGGTGGGCTGTTTTCTAAACCCGGTAATATCGAATCGATAGACATCATGGTGCATGAAAATAGCAACATAGAAACGTCACCTAGACATGCATTGATTCGAATTGAGCCTGATGCAGCGGCCAGACGGGTCGTTGCTAAATTGAATAAAAAATTACTCAACGGCAAGCATGTCAATGTTCGGGAATTTTATTTGCGCAGTTGGCATAACGACCCCAGAAATAAATCCCTGCACAACGCTGCTGCTATTTTCAAAGAACGACGCACGGGCGAACGCCGTAAAAATAAACTTACCGTAATTGATGTTAAAGTTGAGCAAAACCAACCCGTTAGTTTCTTAGGTGATAAGAAATTTCACCGCACTCTTTAATTAACGTAGCCTATAGGTGGTCAAACAATACCTAGCCACGCTCTTCAAGCTTAACCACGGAGAGTATCAATGATGAGCAAAAAGTAATTCCTTTTACTCTTTGCTGTTAAGGCAGGACAAATCGCTTAACTTAAGCGTAAGTTGGATTAAAGGCTTGCTCAGGATTGACAACAGGGCCATTACCATCCCAATACGGTGATAATTTTCTTAAACTCGCCACAATGTCTGGCATAACTTTCAGCACTTCATCGACTTCACGCATACTGTTATAACGCGAAAATGAGAATCGTATCGTGCCATGCGCTGCAGTATACGGAATGTTCATCGCGCGCATTACATGCGAAGGCTCTAACGAACCTGACGTACACGCGGAACCGCTAGAAGCCGCAATACCGGCTTTATTTAACAACATTAAAATCGCCTCACCTTCGATATATTCAAACGCAATATCGGTGGTATTCGGCAACCGGTTATCCATATCACCGGTCACAAAACAATGCGGAATCGAATCGGTAATGCCGCGTTCTAAGCGGTCGCGCATCGCTTTAACTTGGTTATTCTCAAACTCGATATGCTCTAAAGCCAATTCACAGGCTTTACCTAAACCTACAATAGACGCCGTATTTTCCGTACCAGCACGGCGTCCACGCTCTTGGTGACCACCTCTTAATAACGGTCTATAGCGCGTACCACGCCGCAAATACAACACGCCTATGCCCTTTGGCGCATGTAATTTATGGCCTGATAACGATAACATATCGATTTTAGTGTCTTGCAACATCATCGGAATTTTACCCACAGCTTGCACCGCATCGGTATGAAACATCACACCTGCTGCATTCGCCATTTCCGCCATTTCAACGACAGGGAAAATCGTACCCGTTTCGTTATTCGCCCACATCACCGATACAATCGCAACCTGGTCTGACAACAGTTTACGATAAGCGTCTAAATTCAAGCGCCCACAACGATCTACCGGCATACGGTGAATGGTATAGCCTTCTTTTTCAAGCGCTTCACATAA
>CAWUNX010000178.1:0-7741 GCA_963923905.1 uncultured Methylocucumis sp. | reverse complement strand
TCCATCGCTTCTACACCCGGATATTGACTACGCCAAATGGGCATTTGGTCGCGCAAATAGGCTTGAATATCCATAGCCAGTTTTTGGAAATAATCGCTAGTAGTGCGACCACAGCCTGGACAGGAGATGACCATCGGTGCAAACGAGCGAAAGCCCATGGTTTGCAATAATTCTTGTGCGACGATGACTTCCTGGGTTCTGGACGTGCCAGGTTCTGGTGTTAATGAAATGCGTATGGTATCGCCTATGCCTTGTTGCATTAGAATAGCGAGTGCTGCTGATGACGACACAATGCCTTTTGAGCCCATGCCGGCTTCGGTTAAGCCTAAGTGTAGCGCATAGTCACAACGGCTAGATAAATCTTGGTATATGCTGATAAGTTCTTGTACGTTGCTGATTTTGCAAGACAAAATAATTTTGTCTTTACCAAGGCCTAATTCTTCTGCTTTAGCCGCGCTTTCTAAAGCAGACAAAACAATGGCTTTACGCGTAATTGCGGGTAACGGCTCAGGATGGGCGAGTTGGCGGTTTTCATCCAATAATCTGGTTAACACCGCTTGATCTAAGCTACCGCCATTAACGCCAATACGCACGGGTTTATTGTACTGGCAAGCAAATTCAATCATTTGTTGAAACTGCGGGTCACGGCTTTTACCTCGACCTACATTACCCGGATTAATACGATATTTAGCCAATGCTTGTGCGCAATCGGGATATTTTTCCAACAGCTTATGACCGTTGAAATGAAAATCCCCAACAATAGGCGTATTACAGCCTAATTGCTGCAAGCGGTTATAAATAGCTGGCACAGTGGCGGCGGCTTCTTCAGTGTTAACAGTAATTCTAACCAGTTCGGAACCGGCTTTAGCTAATTCAATAATTTGATTAGCGGTTGCAGTGACATCGGCGGTATCGGTATTGGTCATGGATTGCACGACAATCGGCGCACCGCCTCCCACTTTGACATCACCAACGCGTACGGAATGAGTAATTTTTCTTAAGCTGATAGACATAATACATCCTGAATTAACGGTTATTTTTCTATTATACGCGATATAACTTATTGATGCGATTCATGAAGTTTGTTTTTGCGCATGGTGTGCCGATTACGCTGCTATTAAGTTAAGCTGCTTTGGAGTACAAAGCTTGCTTTGTGCAGTATTTAAACCAGTACAAGGCAAGCCGTGCATCCGAAAAATGCTTAACTGTGGGCAGAGTGGTGTCGACTAGGGCTAAGTAATACGCGAGGTGGTAGGGGGAGCGTCATGACAGTATGTTGTTCCCAAACCTGTTTGGGAACAACTGCTGTTTTATTAATGAGTCCGCTGGATAATATAAAGCGATAAATCGCGCAGTAAATCGGCCTCCGAACCGAAATGGCTTAAATTGGCTAACGCCATGTCGTGTAGCTCTTTTGCTTTTTGCTTAGCCCCTGCCATGCCTAATAAAGCAGGGTAGGTGGGTTTATCTTGGTCTTTGTCTTTGCCTTGGGTTTTGCCTAGCGTAGCTGTGTCGCTTTCTTCGTCTAAAATATCGTCTTGAACTTGGAACGATAAACCTATGCATTTAGCGTAATGGTCTAGCTTCATCGCAACGCCAGGTTCTATGCCTATTGCGGCTATGCAGGCTAGGTTTACACTGGCGCGAATTAATGCTCCGGTTTTGTGGATATGCATGTTTTCTAGTTCAGGCAAGGTGAGTGTGTTGCCGATTGCAGCTAAATCAATCGCTTGTCCACCTACCATCCCTTGCGAGCCGCTGGCTTTCGCTAAAGTGTTAATCATAACAATGCGCTGTTCTGCGTTGATGGGCATCGGGTCGTGCGCTAAGATTTCAAATGCTAAGGCTTGTAACGCGTCGCCCGCTAAAATAGCCGTGGCTTCGCCGAACGCGATATGGCAGGTAGGTTTGCCACGGCGTAAGTCGTCGTTATCCATAGCGGGTAAGTCGTCATGAATCAGCGAATACACATGAATACACTCGATGGCACACGCGGGGCCATCTAAGATTTCAGGGTCTAAACCTAAAATTTTGCCTGTGCAATACGTTAGCATAGGGCGTAAGCGTTTGCCGCCATTTAATACGCTATAACGCATGGCTTCATGCAGTTTTTTCGGCAATATGTGGGCTGAGGGTAGTCGGTGTTCTAACGCGGTTTCGACTCGGTTTTGACAATAGTGTTGATAGGCTTTTAATGCTTCACTCATCAGTAAATGGCTCCAAGGTTTGAGTGCCGTTTTTTTCCATTAGGATTTGCACTTTTTGTTCAGCTTCTTGTAAGGCTTGTTGGCAGGCTCGCGTGAGCGCAATGCCACGTTCAAACGATTTTAACGATTCTTCTAAATTAATATCACCTTGTTCTAGCTGACTGACCAATTGCTCTAATTCGGCTAATGAGTCCTCAAAGGTGGTGGCTTTTTTCTTGACCATAATTATTCTTCAATGGGTTGGAGAGGTTTTAACGCCTTAAATCCTATATCGGTTCGGTAATATTGGTCTTGCCAATGAATGGTTTGCGCTAATTCATAAGCTTTACTTTGCGCGTTGGCAATGTCGTCCGCTAAGGCACAGACGCATAACACGCGACCACCCGCAGTAACAATGTTGCCGTTATGCTCTGCCGTGCCTGCATGAAATACTTTGGTTTCTGACACTTCTGTGACAGGTAAACCAGTAATAACGTCGCCTTTACGATAGTTATCTGGGTAACCGCCAGCTGCTAACACGACACCTAAAGCAGCACGATTATCCCAATGCACATGGGCTTGATTGAGGCTGCCGTTTAGCGCGGCTAAGCAGAGTTCGACTAAATCGCTTTGTAACCGCATCATGATGGGCTGGGTTTCAGGGTCGCCGAAGCGGCAGTTATATTCTAAAACCTTGGCGCTACCATTAGGTTGTATCATTAAACCGGCGTATAAAAAGCCAGTGTAGGGAATGCCATCATCTGCCATGCCTTTTAAGGTAGGTTCGATAATATCGCGCATGATTAACGCATCAAGTTCTGCAGTGACGACGGGGGCGGGTGAGTAAGCTCCCATGCCACCTGTGTTAGGGCCAGTGTCGCCATTATCGCGTGCTTTGTGGTCTTGTGAGGTTGCCATTGCTAGCGCGTGTTTGCCGTCAGCAATGACGATATAACTGGCTTCTTCGCCAGTTAAAAATTCTTCGATAACGACTCTGTGCCCAGCTTCACCGAAGGCATTTCCGGCCAACATGTCTTGCACGGCGGCAATGGCTTCTTGTTCGGTTTGAGCAATAATCACGCCTTTACCCGCCGCTAAACCGTCGGCTTTTACCACAATCGGTGCGCCTTGTTGCTGGATATAGGCCGTGGCGGCTTCGACATCGGTAAAGCTTTGGTACGCCGCCGTAGGAATGTTATGTCGTGCTAAGAAGTTTTTACAAAATGTTTTAGAGCCTTCAAGTTGTGCGGCTTGTGTGCTAGGGCCAAAGCAATGTAAACCTGCCGCCTTAAACTCATCGACTATGCCTAATACCAGTGGAATTTCAGGGCCTATGATGGTTAAGTCTATCGCGCGTAGTTGGGCAAACGCTAGTAAGCCCGCAATATCGTCAACCGCGATACTCACATTGCTGATTTTCGCTTCATGTGCGGTACCCGGATTGCCCGGTGCGACAAACACCTGACTAACTAATGGTGAAAGACTAGCTTTCCATGCTAGTGCATGTTCGCGGCCACCGCTGCCTACAATTAAAATTTTCATAACGGCTCCTTAATGGCGGAAATGACGAATGCCGGTAAACACCATAGCAATATTATGCTCATCGGCGGCGGCGATGACTTCTTGATCGCGGATAGAGCCGCCTGGATGAATAATAGCGCTCACGCCGACTTCAGCCGCCGCATCGACGCCATCTCTAAACGGTAAAAACGCATCAGAGGCCATTGCTGAGCCTTTGACGGTTAGGCCTTGATCTAAGGCCTTGATACCCGCAATTTTAGCCGAATAAACACGGCTCATTTGACCTGCGCCTATGCCTATCGTGCGGCTGTTTTTGCCATAAACAATAGCATTGGATTTGACATATTTTGCGACTTTCCAGGCGAACAACATATCCGCTAATTCCTGCTTGCTAGGTTGTCTGTGACTGACAACGGTAAGCTGATTAGTATGAAGTTCAGCAATATCCATATCTTGTACTAATAAACCGCCGCTTACGCGTTTATAATCCAGACACGCTACGTTATTCGTCCAGACGCCGCAGGTTAAAACACGTACATTAGGTTTAGCGGCTAAGATGGTGCTAGCTTCAGCGCTAACCGTCGGCGCAATAATGACTTCGACAAATTGCCTTTCAATAATCGCGCTAGCCGTGACCGCGTCGAGTTCCTGGTTAAAAGCAATAATACCGCCGAAGGCTGACGTGGGGTCAGTTTGGTAGGCTAAATCATACGCGCTGAGTAAATTATCGGCTTCGGCAACGCCACACGGGTTGGCATGTTTAACAATGACGCAGCACGGTTTAGTGTTAAAGGCTTTTACACAAGCTAAAGCGGCATCGGCGTCTGCGATATTGTTATACGATAATTCTTTACCTTGTAATTGCTGGGCGGCGGCTAGCGTGCCTGGTGTTGGGTTGGTTTCTTGATAAAACGCGGCGTGTTGATGGGGGTTTTCGCCATAGCGTAAGCTTTGTTTTAATGAAAATGGCAAGGTTAACTGCTCAGGGAAAACTTGGCCGTTAACTTGACATAAATATGCTGCGATTTGGCTGTCGTAATGCGCGGTATGCGCAAATCCTTTGAGTGCTAAGTTAAATCGGGTGTGCTCACTTAGCTGTTTATCGTTATCAGTTAATTCGCTGAGGATAGCGGCGTAGTCATTGACATCAACGACGACGGCAACATGAGCGTGATTTTTAGCTGCAGCTCTTAACATGGTAGGCCCGCCTATATCGATGTTTTCTATTGCATCGGCAAAGCTACAGTCAGGTTTGGCAATAGTTGCCGCAAACGGATATAAATTGACGACGACTAAATCAATCGCTTGTATTTGATGGCTTTGCATAGCCTCATCGTCAATGCCTCGTCGCCCTAAAATGCCGCCATGAATTTTAGGATGTAAAGTTTTGATTCTGCCATCCATTAGCTCAGGAAAACCGGTGTAATCGGATACCTCAATCACAGGGATGGCGTGTTCAGCGAGTAGCTTAGCAGTGCCGCCGGTTGATAACAGTTCAATGCCTAAATCGCTTAGCGCGCGGCTAAAGTCAATAATACCAGTTTTATCGGAGACGCTGATTAAAGCGCGGGTAATGGTTTGCTTCATGAGTTAAAGAATAGAAACGAGAGAAGAGTTAACAAGGTTTGTTTGCGTTATTGCGACAAACCATAAAATTCCATTTTTTTGCGTAAGGTGCTTCGGCTTAAGCCAAGCACTTTCGCAGCTTTGGTCTGATTATAACCGGAATGGGCGAGCGCAGCTTCCAATAATGGCTTTTCCACTTCGCCAATCACTAACGCATGTAAATCGACTGCATCATGATCGCTAAGCTGAGCAAAATAAATTTCCATGCGCTCTTTCACATACAGAGATAAAGGTATAGGGATGTTTGGTTTCGCTGTTTCCATAATAGGCAGTTTAGAGGTTTGTTAATGAATCAAACGCATAAAGCACACGGCCAATTTGCTCAGCCGGTGTTTCAGCTTGGTTGATTAAAGCCAGGCAGGTATTCGGCTGCTTAAAGGCTTGGGCTAAATACCAAGCAATATGTTTACGAGCGATTCTGACAGCGGTTAAATCACCATAAAATCGATAAAGTTCTTCTAAATGCTGGAGTAGAACGCTTTTTACTGAGTCTGGCTTAGGCGGCGGCAGCGTAGTTTCTGTCGTTAGCAAGTGCGCGATTTGTTGAAATAACCAGGGGTTACCGCGTGCTGCCCTACCTATCATAATCGCATCTGCACCGGTGTCATGCAATACTTGCCTAGCGATTTCTGGGCTAGTAATGTCGCCATTAGCAATCACCGGTATATTAACGGTTTGCTTAATTAGCCTAACAGTTTCATGCTCTGCCATGCCCTCAAATTTACATGCGCGAGTTCGACCATGAACGGTTAAAGCTGCGATACCGGCTTGCTCGGCCAATTGGGCAATGGTCACTGCGTTTTTATTCTGTTTATCCCAGCCGGTACGGATTTTCAGCGTGACAGGTACCGGCACGGCATTCACCACGGCATCTAAAATGCGTTTGACTAACTCCTCATCGCGCAGTAACGCCGAGCCCGCAGCAACTGAGCATACTTTTTTAGCCGGACAACCCATATTTATATCGATAATGTGTGCGCCACGCGCAACATTAATTTTGGCCGCTTCGGCCATTTGTTTAGGGTTTGTGCCTAGTATTTGAACTGAGCGAATACCCGCTTTACCCGCATAATCGCATTTTAACAACGTACGCTTATGGTGTTGCAACATAGGATTCGATGCCACCATCTCCGATACGGTCATAGCTGCGCCTAGCTGTTTGCAAATAGTGCGAAACGGTCGGTCGCTAATGCCAGCCATCGGTGCCAATATGAGTGGGTTGCTTAATTGGTACGAGCCTATTTGCATGGCAGGTGTGATTGGGTTTGGGGGCGTCTATATTACTCTAAATTTCAGGACTTCTACAGAAGATTTGCTGTGTTATTAAGACAAGCAGACGCAAAAACGCAATAAATTAAGGTGTTAACAGTGTTAAATAATAGAGTTAAAAAAAGTATCGCTAAGCTATGCACGGGTAGGGCAATGCGTTAGCCTATATACGATTCGTAGGTATAGGAGGTTTCCAGGCTGTCGAAATCCATAAGTAATTCAATATAATGTCGCATCAATAGAGAAGGTTCTTCGTGCCAACCCGATGAAAAAGTCTATGGCGAGCTGTATTACACCGCTAGCGTCAATGTGTTAACGGTTTTAGATGAGTACGAAGAGTGTACCCGTCATTTTGTTATGCCGCATGAGTATGTCCGTAAATGCCTACCTGTTCAATTAACAGCCGGAAAAACTGTTAATGCTTGAGTTTATGTCTATAATCGTGCCGTATCGGGTCTTAAACAGATTATTAGTAGTGATTACTTGGCAGATAGTTAAGGCTTGATAGCACGTATAAAAACTCATTGCTTTAATCATTTATAGGATATTGTTATGCAAACTATCAGACAATTCATAGTGCTGTTTGCAGTTTTGGTGATTGCTTCGTTAAAGCTAGCTTATGCAGAGCTGCCAGCCTATTCGATTTATAATGACACGGCGACTACGTTGTATTTTGATACTATGGATCCTGCGCGTGGTTCATGGCGTAATCAAAGTGTAAACCCGCATCAAAACAAAAAGTTTACTATTAACTCAGGTTTAACGAGCGCTAAGATTAGAATTGGCACACCAGCGCGTGGTTATAACGAGTATACGTTAGGCACTGGCGGCGTATACCGCTTAACCTGGAGTGATGCCAAACAAATGTGGGATGTGACGGCTGATCAGCAAGCCTATAATGCCGCTGTAGCGTATAACCAGCAAAATCCAGGCTATAATCCCAGCAAGCAATCAAACTTACCTTATCGTTTAGGCGATGCGGTTATGGTGTTATGGAAGGGTAAGTGGTATGCCTCGACGGTTATTCAGTTGGGCAAGAACAAAGTCAAAATTCACTATGATAACTACGATAGTAGCTGGGATGAGTGGGTTGCTGTCTCTTATACACATCTCCGAGCCCACGAGACCAGAGAGGATCT
>CAWUNX010000177.1:0-7752 GCA_963923905.1 uncultured Methylocucumis sp. | reverse complement strand
GCCTTGATTAATCGTGGTTAACGCAAAGTTTAAATCGGCTTCTAACTGGCCTATTTTATCGTTATGAGCTTCAGCTAGGCTTCTCGCGCGTTCTGCATAGCGAACGCCCTGCTCAATATCCGCCCGATAAATTTCTATACGCGCCAATAAATTAAGCAATTTAGCTTGCTGTGCTGGATTTAATAAGCCTTCGGTCGTTTTTTGTAAGTCTAATGCTTGTTCATGCGCCGCTTGGATGTTGTTTTCTGTCAGAATGCGGGTAGCGTTAATCTTATTGGCAAAATCGTTTGCGTTTACGGTTTGATGGTCGGCGCAGACATGCCCCCCCCATAAGCAGCCCAAAATTAACGTTATGATGGCTATACACGCTGAGCGGTCAGTTTGGGCTTTCAGGCAGGGCACGCTCTGTGTCCCTTTATAAGAGAATGCTAAAAGCCAATACATAAGGTACGCAATGCGTAACCTACTAATGAGTATAAAAACCGTAAGCATGACCGTGAGCAGTAGTTAGCATTGTTTGGTTAATATCTAAGTGTGATTGAACCTATGACTTGGGTATCGTTTAGCCAAGCGGTTTGGAGGCGTTCGGGTGTTTCGTAATAGGATTTACGCACCGTGCCTAAAATATTTAAACCCTCTATCGATAATGATAGATGTGAGTTGACTTTGTAGATTAGCGAAGCATCTAGCCAATCATAGGCTTCTGTATAGAGCGGTAACACGCCTATGCCGACAATATTGGCCGTACCGCTTAAGAATTTATCGCGCCAGTTATACGCTATGCGTAATGACCAGTTTTGATAATCATACATACCGATTAAGTTAAAGCTATTACGCGATAAATTTTGCAACGGCCCTGGTTGGCCTAAAGCAGAAATAAACGTTTCGCTATCGATAAACGTGTAATTCGCTTGTAGACCTAAACCTTTAAGTGCGCCAGGTAGAAAATCGTAAAATTGCTGGTAGTTAAATTCAAAACCTTGCAGCGTCGCAGTATTGCTATTGTAAGGTCGGGTAACTAAATACGTTTGACCGAAATAAGTTTCAGGGTTAGCGGTATTAGCGACAAACCCGTCTACCGACTTCCAAAAGCCAGCCACACTTAACGCGATTGCTTTATTGGGATACCAATCTATTGCGCCATCGACATTGGTAGAGCGTATCGGCGCTAACCACGGGTTACCGGCAACACCAAAATTTTGTGCCGGATTTATGGTATTGGCGGTTAGTGTCAGCGACGGCGATAATTGGTTAAAATCCGGGCGCGTTAAGGTTCTTGAGGCGCCTAGCCGGAAGTGCCAGGCATCGCTAAATAAATAGCGAAAATTAGCGCTAGGCAGTAAGTCTATATAATCGCTGTTGACGTTAAACGGCGTCACGGTATTGCTAATAGTTTGAATTTGATAGCCGTTTAACAATTGTTCGGTGCTGGCGATTCTAAGCCCAATAAGGCCATCGATGGGAAAAAACACGCCGTCTAGCTTGGCGGATACATAACCGTTATAAGTGTCTTCCTCAATCTGCCACGTCCCTAATGGATTGCTGCCTGGAATGTTTGAAGTGATGCTGAATATTTTGCGAATTGCGGCTATATCACGCGCATTATCAAGTTTACCGATTAAATAGTTTTGGCTATGTATACCTTGGCCGTCAAAAAAGTCTCGATACGGATTAAGCTGGCTTTGACCGGGCAGGCTAGCCGCTGATAAGCCTGCGATAGCGGTATCGGCGATGATTAAGCCGGGTTCATTGTTGGCATCGCGGTGCGCATAGCGCATACCGGCGGAAATGGTTTTAACCAGGCCATGATTAAAAAATAGCTCACCATCAACGCGTCCGGCGGCCAGCGTGCCAGCAAAGGGTCGGGTGCGTAGAGCTAAGTTGCTGAACTTAAGCGCATTCGGGTCTTGTAACACGTTATTGGTTGCTATAGAGCTTGGCACAGTGCCGGCTAGGTTTTGGCTGAAATTAACCCCGCTAGCGCTCATGACGGGACCGGAAAAAAATAAGTCGTTTTCGCTATCGGTATAGCTTAAGTCGCTACTCAGTTTAAATTTATGGTTTTGCCAACTGCCGCCTATCGCGCCTTGTTTGGTTCTATCAACCGTGTCGCGTGCAAAGCTCAGTTGTGAGGCGCTAGCGTTTAGCCAATCGATAGACTGTAGATTTGAGCTGCCGGGAAATACCTTGGCCGAACCAGCGCTAAACGCCGGTAGACCTGAACTTAGCGCATTGCTCTCACTGAGGGGAAATAAATTGAGCTGATAAGAATCTTGCGTGGTTTTAAATTCGGCGTAATTGGCTTCGGCGTATAAATCCCAGTGGTCATTAGGCTGCCATTGCAAGACGATGTTGCCAGAACTGCGCACCCGCGTACCCTGGCTTAAGGTTTCTGATGAGCCATTCGGTGCATACACGGTTTGTCCTACGATTAAATCGTTACGTCCCACAGGGTTAGCTGCACTGGCTTGATCTTCGCGGAAGGCACGGCGTTGATAGACCACGTTGACGAGTGCGCCGATTTTGCCAAAACGCTCGGATTGCCAGTAGTCGCTTAATAAGCCTGAAACTTGGGGTTCAGCGGCATCGGCTAAATCCGCATGAGCGCCTCTGACATTAACGACGATTTCACGCCCAGCAAAATCAAACGGTCTATGGCTGCGTAAATTCACCGTACCGCCGACACCGCCTTCGATTAAGTCTGGGGTAGCTGTTTTGTATACATCGATACCGGCTAATAATTCGGCCGGTATATCGGCATAATCTAAGTTACGGCCATTGCCGGCGGTAAACATTTCCCGACCATTAAACAAAGTTTCTACTTGGGTTAAACCTCGAATTTGAATCACCGAGCCTTCGCCTCGGTCTCGGGTTATTTGCACGCCGGTAATGCGTTGTATGGCATCGCTGACGTTGTAATCGGGTAATTTATTAATCGTGTTAGCGGTGACGGAGTCTACGATTTCTATATGCTCTTGTTTTATCGTCAAGGCATTTTCTAAGCTAATACGATTGCCTAAAATAAATACCGTGTCGAGTTCGGGCAGGTTGCTGTCTGGATTAACGCTTTCGGCTGATGGCTTGTCAGTACTGTAACTATCGAGTGATGTAGCAAACAAGAGTGTGAAAATAATGCACTGTTGGGTTGGTTTCATAACATCCTCTCATGGTGCGCCTGTTGATTGATAATTATTCTTATTAACTTAGTTTTTTGGTTGAGTGGCGTTAAGAATGATTAACAGCTGTTCAACTAAAAAGCACTAAGTTACTATCACTGGCAAGAGTGTTCCTAAGCGAATCAACACTTGAGGCGAGTAAAACCGTTATACGCAGTTAGCGTAATTAGTCCGCTTGAGAACTTTTTATTAAGCCGGTTGAAATAGCAATATGCGTTAATTCTGCAAAACTTGCAACATGTAATTTGGATTTTATTTGCGTGGCGTAATTGGCCACAGTTTTATAACCTAAACAGAGTTCAGTGGCAATTTTTTGCGTAGTTAAGCCTTTGGCTAATAACAGAAAAATATCAAATTCGCGTGGACTTAACTGAGCTAATACGGATTTATAGCCGTCGGCAGGTAGTTGTTGCGCTGTCGCTAACAAGCCTTGTTCAACATAAGAGCCGCCTTTAGCGATGGCTTGTATCGCTGACACTAAAATATCGGGCGCACTACTTTTGCTAATATAGCCTTTAGCGCCAGCAGCTAATGCGCGGTTAACGTAAACAGCTTCGTTGTGTACGCTAAAGACTAAGATTTTAGCGTTGGCATCTCGGCTTATTAATCTTCTTAAGGTTTCTAAGCCACCGATACCTGGCATAGACAAATCTAATACAACGACATCCGGTGACAGCTTCTGGTATAACTGGCAAGCACTTTCGCCGCGTTCGGCTTCGCCAGCGACTTCAATATGGTCGGTGGTGGCTAATAGCAATCTAAAACCCGCTCTGACAATCGCGTGGTCATCGACGAGTAATACGTTAATTTTGTTGTTGCTCATAAGCATTTCAGCATTAAAACTTATTTGATAAATAAAGGAATTGTCACGCTAATTACTAGCCCTAAACCAGCTTCACTGTTTATGCGCAATAAACCACCTAAACTATTGACGCGTTCGCGCATTCCTAATAAGCCAAAACCGGATTTTGGGCTATTATCCACGCAACCTAAGCCATTATCGCGAATTTCAATATGCAAGTAATCATCATCGCTAATCGATAGCTCAATTCTGGCTTGGTTAGCGCTGGCATGACGGACAATATTAGTCAGGCTTTCTTGAATAATACGAAATAATTGAATCGTCATTTTCGCGTCTAAGCCATCTATTTCATCGGAGCAGTGAAGCGTAATGTTGAGTTCAGGTTGGCGTAGCATCCAATGATTGATTAAGTCTTCTAACGTCGCTTTCAAGCCTAACTCTTCTAACATCAAAGGATGCAATTGCCGCATCATAGAGCGCACGACGGTAATCAAATGGTCGCAGATTTCGATAATCGATTGGTGAATGGCCTTGCTGTTTGCGGGTTGTGTTTTGGCGGTGACCGCCATTACTTTAATCGCGGTCAATGACTGACCTAATTCATCATGTAATTCTTGTGACAGTCTGCGCCGTTCTTCTTCTTGGATTTCCAACGAATGCAAGGTCAGTGCGCTGTTTTCGCGTTTTGTGGCGGCCAGCGTGGTGGTCATGTGGTTAATCGCCGAGGCAATTTGATTAAATTCTAAACTAGAAAAGGGCGGTAATAGCTGTTCATATTCGCCTTGTTCAATGGTTTGTAAGTTTGACACAATTAATTGAATTGCCGTGAACGCTTTATTAAAGACGAGGTTAACCGCAATAAATGTGATGGTGGTCGTGATGAGTAAGGCGGCGAAAAATACGCCGCTTTCTTGCCAGGCCTCGGTGATTTCATCGAGCGGGTCAGCGGCTATCATTAATACGATAGGTTGGCCTTGTGCGGTGGTTAATTGTTGCTCTATACCTGATACGTCAGCAGTGACTAAATGAATAAACCAACTCGGTGGCATAGGGTGTTCAGTTTCTGGTTGCTTGTTAGCACCAAAGGTAACGCTGTCGCCATTGGCTTGCTTTAACCGTATTTGTAAATGCCGGGTTTGCTCTAAGGTGACGAAACTTGGCAGCCAATCATTTAAATCCACAGTCGTTGCTGGGGATTGAATGTGTAAGTTAATCAGTTGCTTAGCTAAATTTAATGATGAGGTAATTTCTTTATTTACCGATGCACGGGCTTGCCAAATGACAATCAAACCGCCCAGTAACAGAATAATAATACTGGTCAGTAAAATGCGTAAGTTAATTTGAAAACGTAGCGAGTTGTTAACCATGAAGAACAAAGTGACGTAACAGTTTAAAAACAGAGATTATTGTACGGTATACTATCGCTACCAACTTAAGCTGGGGCAAATAACTGTCAGTGCCCCGCATTAAACTGGAAGCCGTATGAATATTTTGGAGCTTTTAATGAAAAAATTATGCAAAACAGCGTTTATCATTGCTGTGTTATCAGTAAGTTATAACGCTTCGGCGTCAAGCTATCCGGCACGCTTAGGGGCAAAGCTTGGCAATGGCTTAGCGAATGCTGTGACGGGTATTGCCGAAATACCTAAGACCATTATGGTGTCTAACCGTAAAGAGGGAGTGGCTTATGCGGCTACAGCGGGTGTTATTACTGGTATGGTACACATGGTGGGTCGAACATTAAGCGGTGCTTATGATTTAGTGACGTTTATGATTCCGACTAAGCCTATCGTAACGCCAGATTATATTTGGGACGATTTTGATAAAGAGACTAGTTACCGTTCGACTTGGCAACTACGTTAAATAAGGCCGCGAGCGCTGGTGCGCTCGCGGTATTCAATTTAGTCGTCGCTGCCCATAATGCCTAAGATTTGTAACAAGCTTAAGAATAAGTTGTATAACGAGACGTATAAATCAACGGTCGCCATGATGTAGTTGGTTTGACCTCCATTAACGATTAAGCTGGTTTGGAACAAAATCATACCTGACATCAGCAAGATAAACATCGCTGACACGGCTAATGATAAGGTTGGTATGGCGAATAAAATAGCGCCTATACCCGCTAAAAATGCTACTAATACGCCGGTAAATAAGAAGCCACCTAAGTAGCTAAAGTCTTTACGTGTGGTTAACGCATAGCCAGATAAGCCTAAGAATATGGTGCCAGTACCACCTAACGCCATCATCACTAATTGGTAACCATTACCGAAGGCGTTGATGTAATGATTTAAGATTGGGCCTAAGGTTAAGCCCATAAAACCGGTTAACGCAAACACGCAGACGATGCCCATTGCGCTGTTACGGAACTTGGTCGTTAAAAATAATAAGCCATAAAAACCGATTAAGGTAATCCACATATTTATCGGTGGCATTTTTATAGCCATCGCGAAACCTGCGGTCATGGCGCTGAATAACAACGTCATGGATAATAATAAGTAAGTGTTTCTTAACACTTTATTGGTGGCTAATACGCCAGTGGCTGGACGTGCTGAAAGTGTGTTTGTTTTCATAATAAATTCCTCAGTGAATGACAGTGTTACATAGTACAAAAGTTTTGTCAGCTTGGTAAGAGGGATGCAAGATTGGCATCCGGTTTGTCGTGTATTGCTAACGTGATTGTTTTGATGCGCACGTTAAGCAAAGTTCGATGAAATGCGTAATAGTATTTATTCATAGTTGAAAAATAACCATGGTATGACACCATGAGGCTTTTTTGGGTATAAGATTTTTGAATTTTTCTATCATAATCAAATGGTTAGTTATTTTTGTTGGCTAGCTGTGCTCTTAAACGCTCAATCTCGGCAAATGCCGCTGTTTTTTCTTGTAGAGCCAGTTCCTCGCGTTTGCGAGCTTGTTCTTCTAGCAATTTAGCTTGCAGCAACTCTTTGGCAATCTGTTGTAACTGCTCTGCCGTCTGTTCTAACTGCTCTGTTTTTTGTTCTAATTGCTCTGTCGTTTGCTCTAATTGCTCAGTAGTTTGTTTTAATTGCAGTGAGGCGTGCTCGTACTCATTGAGAATCGTTCGTTGTTCGCGCAGATAGTCTTGTCTAGCTTGATATTGAAAATATTCACGCTCTTTTTCGGAAAAACGGCTTAATGTGTTCATGGCTTGTTTCATCTCCTCTGTGTTCATCCAGTCCGGTAAGGCGTCATTGTTAAGGTGCTCGCCGACTTTGAAAAACTGTAACCAACGCTGTTCTTCAGACTCAATGCGGTTGACGTTAAATTTGTTTAATTCCAACAACCAAATGCCACCATGTTGTAGCAAGGATTTACCGTATTCATCTGAAAATTTGAAATGATGCGCATAGCGGCTATCTCCGCTAATGAGATTTTCTGCTAATAGCCAAATGGCATACGTGGGCTTGAGCTGAGCATAATCTTGACCGGCTTGTAACTGTTGACTGTAAATATCCGCCCAGTTGTAGAGTATTCTGGCGGGTAAATGCAGATAACTGCTGAGCTGAATTTCAATTTGGTAAATCCGCTCACACTCATCTTTAGCTTTAACATCGACGACACTGAGCTTATCACTGACAAACTCTTTATCATTGTAAGGATTTAGAATCTCTACCCAAACAATGGGATTGGCCAGCTCTTGTGCTAAAAATGCATTCAAAAAATGCATCAATAGATTACGATTCTCTTCAGTACCCAGCAAGGTAACTTCTCATTACCCACAGGTGTTCGCAGCCCGAATCAAATCGGATAAAG
>CAWUNX010000176.1:0-7768 GCA_963923905.1 uncultured Methylocucumis sp. | reverse complement strand
GATGTGTATAAGAGACAGGTACACCACAGCCAGTGGCTGAAATTTTTAGATTGGCTAGGCAAGTTAATCCTAAATTGAAAAGCGTCGGTGTGGTTTGGAATCCCGCAGAAGTCAATTCTGAATATTGCACAAAAGAAGCGCGGAAAATTTCGGCAGAATTAGGTATTACCTTATTAGAAGCGCCTGTTGAGCAAGCAAAAGATGTACGCGAAGCGGCGCGTTCATTGGTAGCTAGAGGCGTTGAGGCGTTTTGGACAGGGGGCGATGCGACGGTTAATGCCAACGTTGAGAGCTTAACCGATGTAGCGAAAGCCGCTAAAATTCCGGTGTTTTCTAATATTGCAGGGCATGCTAAGCGCGGTGGCTTATTTGATTTAGGCGCGGATTATCATGAAGTCGGCGCAGAAATAGGCCGTATTGCTGCGGAGATACTGGCAGGTAAAAGTCCCGCTGACATTCCTGTCAAAGACTTTGTGCCTAAGCGTATTATTTTAAATGAACAGCGCCGTGCCGAACTAGGTGATGCTTGGCTGTTTTCACCTGAGCTGAACAGTCAAGCGTTTAGCATCATTGATATTAATGGCGTTGAGCATGATAAAGCGGCTGCTACTACTACGTTAAGTCCGGTATTAGCTAAACCTGATAAGCAATATAAGGTAGGTTTAGCTTTTTTTGCACCTGAACCTGGCGTAGATTCAGTGATGTCTGGCTTGCGCGAGGGTTTGGTTAAGCAAGGCTTTGTTGAAGGTAAAAACTTAGCGTTTATGCCTATGCATGCCCAAGGCGAAATTGGTCAAATCCCGACGATGGGGCAAGTGTTGGATAACAGCGATGTCGATGCTATTTTGACGTTGACTACGCCGGTGTTACAAGGCGTGGCGATGGCGGCCAAGCATAAACCAGCGGTGTTTACTTATGTGACCGACCCGTTAGCGGCAGGGGCAGGTAAGTCGTATAGCGACCATTTACCGAATTTAACCGGTATCGGTTCGTTATTGCCTGTGGCTGACATGTTGTCATTGAGTTTAAAAGTTTTGCCTAAAATGAAAGCCGTAGGCACGTTATATAATCCTAGCGAAGCGAATTCGGTAAAAGTGGTCGAAATCATGCGCGCCGAATGCGCAAAGCGCGGTTTAACGCTAGAAGAAGTCCCTATCAGTACAACGGCTGAGGCGGTGCAAGGTGCGCAAGCCCTGGCGGCTAGACATGTCGATGTGTTTATGTCGGTAGGCGATAACACGATGTATCAAGCCTTAGACGGTATTAGCAAAATCGCTAAGAATGCCGATATTCCATTGGTTTTAGATCAACCAGAATTTGTTGACCATGACGCGCTCATGGTGATTGGTATCGATTATAAAGAAAGCGGTAACGCGGCTGCCGATTTATTGGCTAAGGTGTTAACCGGTGTTAAGCCTGCCACACTGCCTTTTCAAAATGTTAGCAAAAGAGCCATCTTATTAAACGAGGCTAGTGCTAAACGCTTACATGTTGAATTTCCTAGCGAGTTAATCGCACTGGCTAAAGCCACCGCACCAGCGCAATCTACGCTTAATCATACTTGGAAAATCAAGCGCCTGTTATATGTTGAATCGCCACCGGCTGAACAAGCGCTGCAAGGCATTGATGATGGCTTTAAGGTAGCAGGATTAACTGCGGGTAAAGATTTTGTTATTAACGATGCGTCGGCACAGGCCGATATGACGATTTTGTCAGGTATTGCCGATACCATTAATAGCGACGGTACGGAGTTAGTCATGACATTATCGACGCCTACGTTAGAAACCGTATTACATAAAGTTAAGAAATTACCTATTGTATTTACCTTTGTCGCAGACCCTGTGGTTGCTGGCGCCGGTAAAAGCGATACTGAGCATTTGCCGAATGTAACCGGCGTTTATACCTTAGCGCCGTATAAGGAGATGGTGGCGTTGTTAAAACAGTATTATCCTGATTTTAAAAAACTGGGTACGTTGTTTACGCCGGGTGAAGATAATTCGGTGTACAACAAAAACGTATTTGTCGAAACGGCTAAGCAACAAGGCATAGACGTGGTGACGTTGCCGGTTAATTCGGCTAGTGAATTACCTAATGCGGCGTTAGCCATTGCGGCTCAGCCTATCGATGCTTGGGTGCAAATTTTAGATAACCAAATCGTCTCGGGCTTTACCGCGATTACCCAGGCGGCGGCACGCGCTAAAAAACCGCTGTTAACGTTTACCGAATCAGGGGTGCAGCAAGGCGCGGCATTGGCCTTTACTATGGATTATTATCAAGCTGGTTTTGATGCAGCGACTAAAGCCGCTGAAGTGATGCGTGGTAAAAATCCTAAAGACATTGCGTTTTCGCGGCCCGGCAAAATTCGTTTAATCATTAGCGAGCAACATGCGCAAAACTTGCGCTTGCCAATTGCTGCCGACTTATTAGCGAAGGCCGATAAGCGTTTGTAACTACTTGGAGTTTAAATGGACATCGTAACGGAACTGATTGGCGACGAAACCCATGTGGTGTTATCGGGGAGGTTAGATGCGGCTTGGAGCAATGCGGTCAACCAATCATTACAAGAGATTGTGCATAGCGGTTGCCATTCTATTGCGTTGAATTTGGCGAACGTCGATTATTTAAGTTCGGCTGGGATTCGCGTATTAGTGATATTAGCTAAGCATTTGCAAAAAATCGGTGGTCGCTTACGCTTAGCGGATGCTTCACCGGCAGTGCGTGAGGTGTTGCAATTAGTCGGGTTTCAGCAATTGTTAGCCGGTCTCGACAAGCCTCAGGCTGAAAAGATAACGGTTAAGTCTGATAAAACAACTGTTGAATCTTGTACGATTAATGGTATCGCGTTAGAGCGTTATCTGTTAAATGCGGATGCGTTACAACATGTGTCGGTTATTGACAATACCGACGAAACTACTCTGTTAGAAATCGGCGTGGGACATTGGGCTATCGGTCATGGTTGTTTAGGTGCTGACTCTCCATTAGCACAAGCCGGTGAGCTGCTTGCGCTGGATGGTTTGGCATTATGTTTACCCGGCGATGACCCCCAGCACCCGGATTGGTTAAGTCAAGAAGGCGGTTTAGTGCCACGCGTGGGGCTAGTTCATGGTTTATATGCGTCAGGTGCGTTTCGTTACTTATTGCGCTTTGGCTTGCACCCGGATACTCCGCCATTACGCTTAAGTGAATTGGCGCAGGTTGCGCTTGCTTGCTGTGAATGCGATAGCGTGGCTTGGGTGATGATTGCTGAAACCGCACATTTAATCGGTGCGGCCTTGCAAGTGTCGGCATCTGCGCGTGAGTCAGATTTTTTCAATTTTCCAAGTATTCGTGACCGCTTGTTATTTACCGCTGAGCCAGCTTTTACCGATGAAACTTGCGTTTTAGCCGGGATTATTGCGCGTGATGCGAATGGTCCACTGGCTAAGCAATTACGGTCTTATGATGATGAAAGTGGTTTAGCGATGCATAACCATGCCGGTGTTATGCCGTTTATGCCGGTGCGCAAGGGGTTGATTGAACTCGGTGAAAGTTTACAGCGCTTAATGGATACTCAAACGGTGCGCGGTGTTTTGCATTTGCTCAACGATGATAGAGACGGTATCGGCGCGGGCGAGAGTTTTTTGCGACGTGGTGCGATTTGGTGTGCGCCGGTTTCTTGTCAAGCATAGGGTGGGAAGCCTAAATAGTATGAAATTGATTCGAGGAGCGTCATGACTTTATTAATAGGAGCTTTAACGCTAGGGGTGATTTTGGCGTTGTTAGCGTTAGGCGTTTACATCTCTTACCGAATTTTCGATATTGCTGATATTACCGTCGATGGCTCGTTAACGTTTGGTGCGTCGGTAGCGGGGGTGTTATTGGTTAATTATCATATTGCCCCGATTCCAGCGACGGTAGCAGGCTTTATCGCTGGCATGTTAGCCGGTACGGTCAGCGGTATTTTGCAAACCGGCTTTAAGATTAATTCGTTGCTTGCCGGTATTTTGGTAATGACGGCGTTATATTCGGTGAATCTGCATGTGATGGGGCGTAGTAATATTCCATTTTTAGGTGTAGAGACGCTAGCGACCTATTGCGAACACTTAGCGCAACAGTTTTTTGGCGCTTCAGAAGCCATGCTGTGGGGCTGGATGGTGTCTAGTGCTGATTTGACGATGTTATTGCTGATGATGGGTTTAGTGAGCATCGTGGCGCTGAGTTTATGGGCTTTTTTTCGTACTGACTTAGGCACGGCAATGCGCGCGTCAGGCGATAACCCGCAAATGGTGCGAGCATTAGGGGGTAATGTCGATAATTACCGCGTGTTTGGCTTGGCCTTGTCTAATGGTTTAGTGGGGTTAGCAGGCGCGTTATGGGCGCAATATCAAAATTTTGCCGATGTGCAAATGGGAATAGGCATGGTGGTGTGGGGCTTGGCGAGTGTGATTATTGGCGAGGCATTAACCGGTGCGACAGGGGTTGGCATTGCTATTGCCGGGGCGATTATTGGCTCCGTGCTATTTAGGCAATTAGTGGCGATTGCGTTATCGTTTGGCTTGAATCCTAATGATTTAAAATTGATTACCGCCGTATTTGTGTTTGCCGCCTTAGTCGTACCCGGCGGTATGGCAAAAATCACCCGACGCAAGACACAGAGGGCGTTATGACGGATGCGACAATGAGTACGCCACTGGTGCGTTTAACCGAGGTGTATAAAACTTTTCATGCGGGTACGGTGAATGAAGTCAGACCGATGAAGGGGATTAATTTATCGATAGCGGAAGGCTCGTTTGTCATTGTGTTAGGCGGTAATGGCTCAGGTAAATCAACGCTGTTAAATGCGTTAGCGGGCAGCTTTATGGTGGATGCTGGACGCATTGAGTTAGCAGGTTTAGATGTCACGCAATGGCCTGAGCATAAGCGTGCGGCGTTAATTGGGCGCGTGTTTCAAAATCCTTTTTCGGGTACAGCACCGAATATGTCGATTTTGGATAATTTTTCGTTAGCGGCTAAACGGGGGCGCTTTCGTGGTTTAGCTTGGGCACAATCTAAGCAACTTAAAGATGAATTACAAGCGCGGGTACGAGAACTCAAAATGGGGTTAGAAGACCGCTTAGACAGTGCGATTGGCTCGTTGTCAGGCGGTCAACGGCAAGCGCTGACTTTGTTGATGGCGACCTGGCTGAAGCCTCGGTTATTGTTATTAGATGAGCATACGGCGGCATTAGACCCTAAAAGCGCTGACCAGGTGATTGCGCTCACCGATAGAATTATTGCTAGGGAAGGCTTGACCACGTTAATGGTCACGCATTCTATGCAGCAAGCCGTCAATTTAGGTGACCGCATTGTCATGATGCATAACGGTAATGTGTTGCATGATTTTGACAGCGAGCAAAAACGACGCCTACGCGTTGATGATTTATTAGCCAAATTTGAGAATGTGCGTAGGCGTGAATTACTCGATGAAAGCGCCGCAGAGCTATTGCGCGCGCGTTATCTTTAATACGACAAGGTTATTATGACGAAAAAAATTCTTATTACTGACGATGAGCCACATATTCGTTTGCTGTTAGAGCAAACCTTAGAGGAGTTAGAAGATTATGATGTGGAGTTTTTTAGCGCGGAAAATGGTGAACAAGCCTTAGAGATTATTGAGGAAGAGCATCCGCAACTTGTGTTATTAGACGTGATGATGCCTAAGATGAATGGTTTTGATGTGTGTCGCACGGTTAAACAAGATTGGGCAATGGCGGATGTGTTTATTACGTTATTAACCGCTAAAGGTCAGGAATACGATAAAGAAAAAGGCAAAGAGGTTGGTGCTGATTTGTATGTGACTAAGCCATTTAATCCCGATGAAATTATGGCGTTAGCAGTTAAAGTGTTGGAAATTGAATTGGATTAACCTGTGTTGTTGGTTATAACCTCTAATAGTTATCGTAAGTTTTGCGCTATAGGCTACTCGTTTAAAAACCTTGTGAGTTAGGGCATGCGCTTATGATAAAAAACATTATTCGGCTGATAGTCGTTTGTTTGGCCAGTTACAGTCTATCTTGTTCTGCTCAGTTCACGTCTGCTGAGCAACCTCTATTTGTATTAAATCTTAATAATCAATCAGCGTCACATGTGTTTGCTCGGGTGGCGCAAATTCTTAAAATGCCGATTCATTATTTCGGTCAAGTCGATGCGGTCATATCCGCATCATGTCGTACCCATTCACCACAAATATTTTTGCAATGTGTGTTAAAGCCAGGCGCTAATCTGGTTTTGCGTTATTCGGTACAAGGTCAGCTACTAGAGGCTTGGGTATATGCATTAGGTCATGGTCGTGGCGCTGTTTTGCAAGAAGATATTGTGAACGTTGATGATGCGTCAGAACAGTTATTAAACGATGTGATTTCGGCGCAAAATCCCTCATTTCGGCTATCTGCGATTCAGAATTTAACGCGTACCGATGCTGTTGATGAGCAACGCAAAATACAAGCGTTGACAGCTGGATTGGTTGATAAAGACGGCAGCGTCAGGGCGCAAGCGCTAGACGGGTTAGCTAAACAGAAAAACTACGATGCAGTGGCTGAGTTAAATACTGCATTAACCGATGAAGATGTCTCGGTACGCCTTATGGCGATTGATAATGCGGGTGAACACCGTGAGATATTACAAAAAGCGCTAAACGACAGCGATGCCACTGTGCGTCAATATGCCGCGCATAAGCTTCAGCAGGTAGACTAATTAAACTATGTTATTTAGCATATTTGAATAATTTATCTGTGTTAAATACCGTATTTTTTTCTAACTTATTGAAAATGTATCGTTATTTTTTTGCGGGCTTTTAATTAAACTGCGTTATTTAACGTTGTTCTAGTCAAGAATGGATTAGGGCGGTGGGCGAATGTGCTAATTATTTGATGTTTTAGTCTGCATGTTATGTTTTTTATTATTTATATCACTATATAAATCTATATAAATTAGCTTGTTAAATTATTGATGATGATAAAGTGAAGGATGTGGTGAGTATAAAATTTGGCATGATATTCGCTTTGTGAATAGTCGTGGTAGTGCTTGATTTGACAACGTGCTAACACCGATTAATAACAATGATTATTGTCCCGGAGGACAGGATGAAAAAATATAACATAATTGCTTTGTCCATTGCTGCGGTAATGGGCATGACTGCACAAACTGCATTTGCACACACAGGCATTAAAGATAAAGTTTTTGTTGAAGGTGTTGGTAACACAGGCAGTGGTGCTGGCGCGTATAACGCGTTCACGATTACTCATGGTTGTGCTACGAATGCAATTCCAGAAGGCGGTGCTGTTCAACGTTTAAATGTTATTGCGATGGCAGCTGTTTTTCCTAACTCACCAAGTGCAACTGATGCAATTATTTACCGTTATAAAACCGGTTCGGTCAGCTCTACAGCTGTTGGTGTTGATGGTACGGTATTAACAGGTCAAGCGACGACATTGCCGGTAGCCAGTCCAAACGATTTAACCGATGATATTAACGGTGCTGTTGCGGGTGCAGCTTTCAGCAATATGGGCTTAGGTTTGGTAACGCCTAACTTATTTGGCTCATTATTAATCCCAACTTTAAATGACAGCAGTGTTATTCGTGGTTATTCAGTATTTAGCGGCCCAGTGCAAGATGGTCCTTATTCCATAATCGAGTCACCGTTACAAGAAAGCATTGTTAGCACTACAGGCTTATCAGCATTTAAATTTAACGTGCCAACATTTAAAACCTGTCTCTTATACACATCTCCGAGCCCACGAGACCAGAGAGG
>CAWUNX010000175.1:0-7789 GCA_963923905.1 uncultured Methylocucumis sp. | reverse complement strand
ACTATGCCAAAAATCCTTAATCTATGCTAGCTGCATTGATTTGTAGGGACTACCGCAATTTGAAACCTTAAAACAATTTTTAAAAGATGATAAAGCGGATATTTATCGGATGCCTGTTAATCAGTATTCGGTACTTGCGCGGGGATTAGAGGGTTCAGACAGGCTTGTGGAACAATCTAAACAACCCGTACAAATTAGCATTGATCCGCTAGAACTCGCACGCGATTATATCGAGTATAGCCAATTGGATGAAGCAAAGTCTGTATTGGAAAAAGCGATTTTACAGCAACCCGAACGAGTAGAATTGCATCATGAGTTATTGGATTTATATCGCTCGACTCGCGATGCTTCGGGATTCAATATAATGCTCAATGAATTATCAGAATTAAAAGTTGAGCTAATTGATGAATGGAAACAGTTAAATACTTATTTTAAAGGCTAAAACAAAAATGGATAAAACTAAAAGTCCATTAAAAGTTGCATTATACGGAATGGACGGGCGTAGCTATAAAATGATGTCTATGTATCTTCAGGGTCCATGCCGAGGAGCAGCCGTTGTCGTTAACGATATTAATGCAGAATGCGATATCTTTGATGCTGATACGATTAATGGGCAGCAGCTCTTACAAGAGCATTTAGCCAATAAAGTACAGCGTCCGTTAATCGTTTTGTCTTTGCATGAGCAACAACAAGAACACATTATCGCAGTAAAAAAGCCTGTTAAAACCGATGAAATGTTAGCCGCTCTTGCAAAAGCACGAGAGCAAGCCTTGAAGCCGCAGACTAAACCAATTGCTAATACAGCTATGGCAAGCGATGCATCAGCACAGTCCAAGGTTATTGACCGGGAAGTCTCGACAGCGGCTGATAATGATGAAGCACCCAAAGAGGCGCAATTAAAACGCTATGTGATTGACTCTGACGAGCAGAAAAAATCGTCAAAGCATCAAGCGGCTATGCAGCTCAATGAAAAAGGCTTTGGCTCTTTTATAGGAACGCTAACCGGAATTGATGTTAATGATCCTAAACAATTTGCTAGAGCTTATTATAATCCTAAAGAATTTTTTCAAGGTTATGTCGATTCTGCATTTAAAGTGAGTCGGTCTAAAGGGCAAGTTAGACAGTTAAATTCTGGTTGGAATCCATTGATTATATTTCCACAGACGGATGAAGTTTGGCTAGATGTTGATGAAAGCCAATTGCGTGCATTTGCTGGGCTTGCTATCAATAAAACTTTAGGCGAAAAAATGACGGTCACGCCATTGCCCCAAGACTCTGTTAATTCAGAAAGAGCGTTAGAAGGATTTTATAGTATGGATGCTTTTATGTGGAAAATTGCATGCTGGGCATCCAAAGGGCGTTACCCTGTCACAATTGATATTAAGCAACCCGTCTATATAAAACATTGGCCAAATTTTACCCGGTTATTAGTGACGCCACATGCGCTAAGAATTGCAGCCCTATTAGTGCAAGGTCCTAGAACATTGGATAATGTTGCAGAGGTTTTAAACATTAAACCTCAATATGTGTTTGTTTTTATTAGTGCCGCATCGGCACTCGGTTTAGCCGGTCAAGTTAAGCGAGAGGCTGATGTTCTGGTTCAATCACCTGAAGTAAAGTCAAACAAAAATAAAGGCCTGCTGAGTCGGATACTCAGTGTATTGCGTGGCAAGAAAGCATAGTGGAACATTTATATCATGAGTCAATATAAGATTATTTTTACCGGACCGGTCGGTGCAGGAAAAACCACAGCTATTAATTCAATTAGTGATGTCCCTCCGATAAAAACAGATGCATCTGCCAGCGATATGACTAAATTCAGAAAGTCGTCCACTACGGTAGCTATGGATTATGGTGTGATGAATCTTCCAGGAGGAGAAAAGTTGCATTTATACGGTACGCCAGGGCAAGAGCGTTTTGATTTTATGTGGGATATTTTGATTACTGGCGGTATTGGGTTAATTCTGTTGTTAGACAATACTCGAGCAGACCCCTTTCAGGATATGCGTTTTTTCTTGGATACCTTTGATAAATTTGTGTCTGATACGGCGGTTGCGATAGGCGTTACTCAAATGGATTTGAGTGCAAAGCCTACTATTGAAGATTATCATGTGCAATTACAAGGAATGGGGTTAAAACCACCCGTATTTGCAGTCGATGCCAGGGTAAAAAGCGACGTGTCGTTATTAGTGCAAGCGTTGCTATATACGTTAGATCCTGGTTTAGAGGGCTGATAATGACTAGTGAATACACGCTAGCGGAGGGGCTTTACCTTTATCCAACTCCGGCAGGCGCTTATTATGCCGTATCATCGTTAGAAATGGATAAGCCGCGACAATTTCTAAGGCGTTTATTACAATATCCGGAAACGCCTTTGCTGACGATAGATAACCTTCGGCGTTTGATGAATTATGATGATGAAAAAAAGTGTTTGGAATTATTACATCACTGTCAAAAACTACGATGGATACAAGGTCTTGATCAACCAGAAGAGTACCCGTTAGGCTCATTAGAAGATATTTTGCCTGGAATGCTAAGCAAGCTGTCTGAAAATGGCAAAGTATTATTAGCAGAGAAGCAAGGGTTTTATTTGGCTACGCATGGTTTTCCACACGAGGTTGCTGAGGAGTTGTCAGCGTTGAGTGCTGAAATTGCGACTATCCATGAACGGCGTTCTGGTCTTTTAATTAATAATATGGGATTGGTAAGTCATGCATGGGCGATTGTTGATGCTTTTGGCAATAGTGAAGTAGGGTTTTGGCCGTTGTTTATTTCTAACAACCGCTTTGTTGTCGCCATTTATGGTATTCCGCATTTCAACCAGCCTGAATTTGTATCATTAGTTTGGGCATTAAGCATACGCTACGCTACACAGGAGCGTTAAGTTAGAATGGCAAATTTTTTTATATAAAAGGGGATAAAAAGCATGCGTGCAAATATGTTAACTTCTGTGTTAACAGAACTTAATGGAACATCTGCTGATATTGAAGCTTCAGGCATTATTTCGACTGATGGTTTGATGATAGCGTCGGTGTTACCAGCGAATATGGATGAGGATCGTGTTGGTGCTATGAGTGCGGCGATGTTGTCTTTAGGCGATAGAACAGCCCAGGAGCTGGCAAGAGGCGCTTTGGAGCAGGTACTCATTAAAGGTGCAAACGGTTATGTATTAATGACGTATGCGGGAGCAGAATCGGTATTGACAGTTCTTGCTAAACCTAATGCTAAATTAGGTTTAATTTTCTTAGATGTTAAACGAGCAGCTAACAGTATAGCTGAGTTCTTGTAATCATTTAAAGAAACGCTATGCTTCAAGATATGGAAGAAACCAGCATCATCGGCGATTACCGAGAGGTTACCTTAAATTTATTTGGTGGTTTTCGTCGAAAGGTATTTTATTCCGATCTTGAAATTCCGTATCCTGAAGGCAAGCTAGTTGTCTCTACTACGGACAAAAGTGGTATTATCACTCACGCGAATAAAGCGTTTGTAGAGCTGTCAGGTTATAACTTAGATGAACTTATCGGCTCTCCCCACTCTATTTTAAGGCATCCTGATATGCCTTCTGTCGCATTTAAAGATTTATGGGATAAAGTAGCACAAGGAAGATTCTGGCAAGGTTACGTCAAAAATTTGCGTAAAGATGGCGCGTATTATTGGGTAAAAGCCACGGTTATTCCAAACGTTCGTAAAGGTGAAGTGGTTGGTTATACTTCAGTCAGGCGTAAACCTTCAAGAGTAAAAGTCAATGAGGCTATCGCGCTTTACAAAACCTTAACTTAATCTGTTATGACCACTTATCAATTTACCGTTAGTCCAGATTTTTCGCCGCGCCATTTGTCTGGATGGCATATTTTTAATACCTGGCTGCAAAGAAAAACAGATGAGCATATTCATCTGGAAATGTATGCAGGTTTTCATCAACAGCATCAGGCAATTAAAGAAGATAAAGTTGACCTTATTTATGCCAATCCTTTAGATGCTGCTATATTAGTCAGAGAAAAAAATTTTTTACCGTTAGTTAAGGCAAAAAACGTTTCAGATGAAGCGCTTATTGCAACATCTGTTGACAGTGGCTTCGACTCGCTTGATGATTTATGGCCAGATATTACTATAGCAGTTACTGAAGATTCTGATGTCAGAATGGTCGGAATGATGTTATTAGAAGCTGTCGATTTGTCTGTCGATAATAGTCGCTTCTTAGAATGTGATTCATATGTATTAGTGACTAAGCAGTTATTGCAGGGTAAGGCTGATGTTGGTGTTTTTTTAGCTTCGGCTTACGACGATTTAACAACAATAACTAAAAATAAATTAAAAACGCTAGCCAGAAGTGAAATTAGCGACATTTACCACACACTGTTGTTAGGCCCTAAATTACATGCAAAACGCCAAGAGTGGCAGGCATTAATGGTTTCTATGAATGAAGATGCTGTCGGCTTAAACATATTGCAAAGTCTTGGTTTTGAGACTTGGAGCGCGGTTAGTGATGAAGATATGGAATTCATGATAGACTTAATGAATACGCTAGCTATATAAAACCCTAAGTATTTATCATCATTTATAAACGTTGGTTTTTTTATCTTTACACAACGGCCGGTATTACCTGGTTCTTCATCGCTTTAATCGGTAAATCGATTGATTGTCTCATGCTCATAGCATTAAATTCTTCAATAGACGCCATGAAATAGGTTGTCTTGCTCTTAAATCATCTAGTAGTTCTCATATTGGCGAAAATGGCTAATGACCTTCGTTTATTGCATAGTTTGTATTTTCATGGCTAAAGATAAAACCCAAGCGTATCTGCGTCTAGTGCGTTACCCATCTAAAGCCATGTCGGGCCGCGTGATTGTCTAGTGGTATGAACTAGGCTACAACTTAAACTTACCATTTAATTTAATGCAACCTGGAGAGGTTACAAGCAGTATGTCGTTACTAATGAGTTACTTAGCTTCGTGTTTTTTTATCAAAAACCCTAACCATTTAATTACTAGTCGTTCTTTTACAATAAAAAATGTCATTTATTTTTTAATTTTAGGCATTATTGTTGAAGGGTTAATCGCTGACTTTGCTGATGGCACATTAGAAGTAAGTCTGCGCTTAATCATGGCGACGATTGCTATTGCTTCGTTTTTAGCGTTGTCAAAACGCTTAGCTGATTTTGCAAATTTTTATACGGCTATTTTTGTTTGTGAAAATTTTATTTTTACCTTAGCGGCAGTGGTAGAAGCTATTTATTTTTACATGATTATGGCGAAATTCGGCCAAGAACAGAGTGAGATGGTTGCATTTACTTTAGGTGGAATACTGTTAGTTTGGTATTTAGCTATAATTGCTTATGTTATTCGCCGTTTTTCTTATCATTCTGTTTTAGAAAGTGTGTTGTTATCAATTAGTTATTTCGTCTTAACTTATGGTATTCCAATGATGTTTATGGATATGTAAGGTGCTTAGCGTATTAGCTGACAAAACATAAATTTGGAACTGCGGAATTAACATAAAAGGTTGGACGCATTAATAGCCTTCAGTTATACTAACCCAGTGCATTCGTCCACGCACATTCTTATCATCCGATAGTACACCTCTATTTAGTTTCCATCCTGTCACGGTAGTTAAGGTTAAGCACCCTAACCACTGCTTCGAGCAATCTTTTTTATGAATCTTACCGAATTAAAACTAAAACAAATCAGTGAAGTGATTGATATTGCCGAATCGCTCGGCTTAGAAAATGTCGCTCGATCGCGAAAGCAAGACTTAATTTTTGCCATCTTAAAAAAACAAGCAAAAGCGGGCGATGATATATACGGTGACGGGGTTTTAGAAATTTTACAAGATGGTTTTGGCTTCTTACGCACACCCGGTTGTTCATATCTCGCAGGCCCGGATGATATTTATGTTTCTCCAAGTCAAATTCGACGCTTTTCGTTAAAAACCGGTGACACGATTAGTGGCAAAATTCGCCCACCTAAAGATAACGAACGTTATTTTGCGATGTTAAAAGTTGAACAAATCAACTTTGAGCCACCAGAAAATACTAAAAATAAAATTTACTTCTCGAATTTAACCCCGTTATTTGCTAAAGAACGTTTTGTACTTGAACAAGGCAATGGCACGAGTGAAGACTTAACCGGTCGCATTATTGATTTAATTGCTCCGATAGGCAAAGGCCAGCGTGGCTTAATTGTTTCACCACCTAAAGCGGGTAAGACGATGATTTTGCAAAGCTTAGCGCAGGCGATTGCTGAGCAAAATCCCGAATGTTATCTAATCGTATTATTAATTGATGAACGCCCGGAAGAAGTCACCGAGATGGAGCGTTGTGTACGAGGTGAAGTCATTTCCAGTACTTTTGATGAGCCTCCAACGCGCCATGTACAAGTCGCTGAAATGGTGATTGAAAAAGCCCGTCGTCTAGTTGAGCATAAACACGATGTGGTTATTTTGTTAGACTCTATTACGCGTTTAGCCAGGGCTTATAACACGGTTGTTCCATCGTCAGGCAAAATATTAACTGGCGGTGTTGATGCGAATGCTTTAGAAAAGCCTAAGCGATTTTTTGGTGCAGCAAGGAATATCGAAGAGGGCGGCAGTTTAACCATTATCGCAACTGCTTTAGTTGATACCGGCTCACGCATGGATGAGGTGATTTATGAGGAGTTTAAAGGCACAGGCAACATGGAGTTGCATTTAGACCGTAAAATTGCTGAAAAACGGATTTATCCGGCCATTAATATCAATCGTTCGGGTACGCGCAGAGAAGAATACCTGGTTGACCCCGAAAACCTGCAAAAAACATGGATTTTACGCAAAATCTTGCAGCCTATGGATGAAACGGCAGCGTCTGAATTTTTAATTGGTAAATTAAAAGATTTTAAAACCAATGCTGAATTCTTTGATTCGATGAAACGGTCTTAAATATCTTCGTGATTCTCCGCTAGTCTGGGTTTAGCCCTTCATTCATTATTACGCGACTGGGTTTTATTAAAAACGTTGGTAGTGTACTTAGCCATTCATTATGTTTTCTATCCCTAAATATTGTTTGGGGATAGCCACAAGTCTTATTTATCTTATAACGCTCAATAAACGCAGAATACTGCTTTAAGTAACCCCGATGCGTATTCAGGTTTGCTATGATACAGCGATGTGTCTATATAGAGTGTCATTATGGCGAATGCTTATACCAACCCTGTATTATCTAAACCCGCAAAACGTCGAGCGCTAGCTTTTCTTAGCTTGTTGTTATTAGCGTTGAGCGTGTTATCTATTATGATTTTCCGCAATTATCAGCATTTTGATACCGTGTTATCTTATGTGAGCTATTCGCATAGGATTCAAAATGTGTCGGTTGAATTACAACAGTCGCTGATTAATTATTTACTACAAGAAAATCCAGATTCACAATCATTGGCATTAGTTGACACGTTAGCTCATATTGATGAGTTAATTGCTGATAATGTGTATCTATCGGCGGATACTAAAACTAACTTAGAAAAAGTGAGAGGCATGTTAACGAATTTAGGGTTACAGCCTCAGCCTGAAAAAAAAGGTCATTTAACCGAAGCGCTAACGATTATGAGCGAAACGTTAAATAACGAAACTTTGCGACGGGAAACGCTGTTAGAAGAAATCAATTTTGATACGCGTAACGAGTTATATTCGACACTTGCGATTTTCTTACCCATTTTGCTCGGCGCAATTTTATTTTTACGCTTTCGTATTTTATTGCCGTTGAATGATTTGCGTATGCTCTTAGAGCAGTTAACCGAAGGACGTTTTAGTCCGATTAATA
>CAWUNX010000174.1:0-7826 GCA_963923905.1 uncultured Methylocucumis sp. | reverse complement strand
AGAGACAGAGTTAGTATTGTCTAATGCTTGATTTAAGCGTTGTGCATCGGCGGCAGCTTGCTGTGTTTCAGCTAAGTGCGAGTTAAAGTTGACTTGCATAGTGTAAATACCTCGCAACAAGTCACCAATTTGATCATTTCTGTCTAGGTCAAAGCGGTTTTTATATTTCCCTTCAGCGATGCAATAAATCGAGAAAATGCATTTTTCAAGCTTTTGAATCACGTCATGTATGATGCTGCTGATGACAGCTACGGCGATAAGGGTTAATGCTAAAGCGAAGGTTATCAGGCCATATTCCTGTGATAACGATAATCGATAAACGAGTAAACAAACTAATCCCAATAGCAAACTTAAACCAAAAGCCGTTTTTTTTAGTTATATCTGTTTCATGGAGGTTTTTTAAAAACGCTTTAACCCCCGTCGGTTTTAAGGTCGCTTTATTCTCATTAATAAGTTTATATAGCTTTTCAGCATTGCTAACTTGTTCTCTCGTCGGTGGATAACGTACTGACAAATATTCTTTTGCTTGACCATTTTCAAATATTGGCACAACGTTAGCTTCAACCCAGTAAAAATCACCCGATTTTGCTCTATTTTTAACAGGGGCTGTCCAAGGCCTACCTTGCTTAAGGTTATTCCATAAATCCTCATAGGCTGAGGCTGGCATATCTGGGTGGCGAACAATATTATGATTTGCACCTATAAGCTCGTCTCTTGTAAAGCCGCTGATTTTTACAAATGCGTCGTTGACATAGGTGATTCGCCCTTTCAAATCGGTGCGACTAAGTAGTATTTCACCTTTTTGCATCAGTATTTCTTTATCGGTGACTGGCAGGTTTATTTTCATTATTGGCTCCAGATGATATTAGTCTGACGATAGACACAATATATTCAAAAATAATAAAAGGGCTTTTGCATAGCAATTAGTCCCTTTTGTTTAGTGGGGCAGGTGGGTTGTTTCCATACAAGATATGCAAGCGACTTTAGAGAATAGGCTTAACTAATAATTCAGCGAGGCTTAATTATAGCTAACAGTTTACTGTTCTAACGAGCTTTTACCTTAAAATAAATGCTGTTATTTTGGACAAATCGCGGGCTGAAAATACTGAAGTAGCTTTTGCTTATCGATGGCTACGCCTGTTTTTATCTAAGGGCAATAAATGCTGATGGTATGCTTTCTGGAATGACTGGAAGAGGATGATGGCGCGTTTGCCTTAGGCTATTTAGGTAAAGCTACTTGTCTAAATTTTAACCAAAATAATCCCGCGATTGCATTTCAATTAAGCGTGACACGGTACGCCTAAATTCAAATGCGCCGTCACCTTCTAAGTATAAATCGAAGGCGCTAACTTCGGCGGTGCATATCAATTTAATTTTATGCTCGTATAGCACATCGATTAACGTGACTAAGCGTTTAGCTTCATTGCGTTTATCAGCGGTGAGTTTGGGTATGTTGGTTACGATTAAATAATCGAATTGCTGGGTTAGGGTTAAATAATCGGCAGAACCTAACGCATCGACACATAAAACATCGAAGCTGGTTAATGCGACTTTATTGTGTACGGCGGTTAATGCAATGCGGCGACCAAACACCGTTAAAAATCCTGGCGCGAGTTCAGCGTTATCAGTCAGTTTGGCAAACCAGGTTAACGCAAACTGTTCAGCTGAAGGGTCTAGCGGATAATGATAACAGCTTTGCTCAGCAGGCTGACGGTCTAGGCGGTAGTCTTTATCGGCGACCAGTTCAACAATTTGTGCCGAACCTTGTAACACTTTGATAAAAAATAAAAACTGTTCGCGTAATAAACCACCTTGATACAAGTCTTTCGGATGCCGATTGGACGTCATTACGACGACAACACCCAGTTCAAACAATTGGCTGAATAGCCGACCTAAAATCATCGCATCGGCAATATCGGTGATATGAAACTCATCAAAACACAGTAGGTTTAGGTCTTGTTTGATTTTTTCGGCGAGTAGGGGAATCGCATCGACTTGGCGTTGTTGTTGACACTGGTGAATGAAGGCATGGACTTCTAGCATGAAAATACTAAAGTGAACCCGGCGTTTTTTCTCAATGGGACAGGCTTCATAGAACAATGTCATTAACATCGATTTGCCACGGCCTACATCACCGAATAAATATAAACTTGTACAAGGTTCGGGTTTAGCTGCGCGTAATTTTTGACTAAACGTTAAGTGCTGATAGTTTAAGCGGTAGCAAAGCCGTTCCAGCAAGGTTTGTAGCAACTGGGTGGCTTGATGTTGAGCAGGGTCGAATTGCAGATTAGTTTTAGCAATGAGCGCGCGGTAGCGTTGCTCTAATAAACCTGATAGCTCGGAGTTAGACGCACGCGCAGACGTTTGCATAGGCTGAGAAAATTGGCTTAGCATAGGTTGCGTGGGTCGATAAAACATCCAGGCCGAGGGAATGTTAAAAATGTGGTTAAATTAGCATTATTTATTGTTTCAAACTATGCATACTTAGTTGATGATGTGTATAGTGTTTGTTGACAGTACTATCATAACTCAGGCTTAAGTTCTGAAATTCGTGTAGATGTGATAGCATTTTTGTCTTTATTTTAGGATTAAGGCTAACCATTCAACATTATGATTAAACAGCGAACTTTAAAAAATACGATTAGGGCTACGGGCGTAGGTTTACACACCGGTGAAAAAATTTATTTAACCTTAAGGCCTGCAGAACCGAATACCGGTATTAGATTTCGCCGTGTCGATTTAGCCGAGCCAGTAACGATTCAAGCGCATCCGCGTAATGTCGGTGAAACCGTGTTATCAACGACGCTCGTGTCTGGCGATGTCAAAATTTCAACGATTGAGCATTTATTGTCCGCATTCGCTGGTTTAGGTATCGATAACGCGATTATCGATGTCAGCGCGGCAGAAGTGCCTATTATGGATGGTAGCGCTGGGCCGTTTGTGTTCTTATTGCAATCAGCCGGTGTCGAGGAGCAAGACAGCCCTAAGCAATATATTCGTATCAAACGCAGGGTACGCGTAGAAGAAGGGGATAAGTGGGCTGCATTTGAGCCATTTGATGGTTTTAAAGTCTCATTCACCATTGATTTTGAGCATCCGGCTTTTGAAGAGGACGTAAAAACTGCGACGATGAATTTTTCTTCAACGACGTTTGTAAAAGAAGTTAGTCGCGCACGTACCTTTGGCTTTATGAAAGACATTGATATGCTTAGACAAAACAATTTAGCGTTAGGCGGCAGCTTAGACAATGCGATTGTCGTCGATGACGATAAGATACTGAATGAAGACGGCTTACGCTGTGCTGATGAATTTGTTAAACACAAAATTCTGGATGCTATCGGTGACTTATACTTATTAGGTCATAGTTTAATTGGCGAATTCACTGGTTATAAGTCGGGTCATGGTTTAAACAATAAATTATTGCGTAAACTCTTAGACGAGCAGGATGCCTGGGAAATGGTTACTTTCGATGAAGAAAAAGATGCGCCGATTTCGTTTATGCGCTCAGCGCAAGCGTCTAAATAAGGTTTTAATTGGATTGGACAGTATAGCCAAACCTTACAATCGATAATCACTATAATTATCGCAGACAAAAGCCAACGCGTCAGAACGTTGGCTAATTAGGGTATTTAGCGGCTCATGATAGGTGATGGTCTAGCATAAAGGCGATAATAATGCCGAGACGGATAAATTGCCCCTCTACTAAAAACGCGAGTGTGTGCGTGCTTGCGTTAGTTTCGCTAATGCGGCATCGAGTTCGATTGCGGGGTGTTATAAGCTCAACATAAGCCGCCTAAAATGGTTTAATAACAGCGAGAATAACAATAGCGAATAAAAACAAAACGGGCACTTCATTCATCCAACGAAAATAAACATGGCTATGGCTATTGCTACCGTGCTTAAACGCGAATAACCAACGGCCACACCAAACATGGTAGGCCGTTAATAACACGAGTAACGTTAACTTAGCATGTAACCAGCCACTATGGCCGTATAGTGGCCAGGCATAGGCAACTAGCATCCATAGACCAAATACCCAGGTTAACACCATACCCGGCGTCATAATGCCAAAATAAAGCTTGCGCTCCATGATTTTAAAGCGCTCCAAGCTCGTCTCATCACTACTCATCGCGTGATATACAAATAACCTAGGCAAATAAAATAATCCAGCAAACCAGGTGACCATAAAAATTAAATGTAACGCTTTTAACCACAGCATAATGCTCCTTGTATTAGAGGTTGAATATCGTCTATTAGTTGTTGCCGCGTGACCTTGCCTAAGTAATGCTTGGCAATTTTTCCATCAGGCGTTATCAAAAAAGTTGTGGGTATTTGCAAAACTGTACCAAAAGCTTGGGCATGGGCGCCGTTTATATCTAATGCCACAGTGTAGGGTAGATGTTTTTCTTGCGTCATCGCAACCACATGGCTAGGCGGGTCATAATACATCGCTATCGCCAGTATTTCTAAACCGTTTTCATGCTGTTGCTGGTAAACGGCTTGTAATTCAGGTATTTCTTGTAAGCAAGCCGGGCAATCGGTCGCCCAGAACGTGATTAATACCGGTTTACCACGCCAAGCACTTAAGCTAATTTGTTGACCAGTAATGCTAGTAAAAACTTGCTCGGGCGCTTGATTCGCGTTTTTAACAAATAACAGGCCAGAAAATAGCAACCCTACTAGTATCGAATAAAGAGTAATTTTTTTTATTAAATTCATAAAGTTGCTTGGTAGATAAAATACTGAAAGAGGCTATTTTATCAGAGGCAAATTAAACCGTAGTAAAAGTGTGTTAAATTGATGAAATTAGGTAAAATACTGACTTTACTACTTCTGCCCAGATTTTCATTCGTGTCTCTCATAGAACAATCTGCTAATCAGCAATCTTGCTACCTCATCGCAGTGTGCGGGCTGTTTCTGATGCTTATCTTATGGTCACAACGCCTAGCTGCGCTGGATGATGAACAAGTCGTGGATATGGACATAGAAGAGCTGCTTAATGTAGAAGTTGTCACGGCCTCAAAATTCTCTCAAACTAAGCTCGCAGCGCCATCAGCCGTCACCGTTATAACGGCAAACGATATTAAAACCTATGGTTATCGAACTTTAGCCGAGGCTATGCGTAGCATTCGCGGTATATATACCTCTTATGACCGAGTATATGACTATTTTGGCAGCCGAGGTTTTGGGCGTTCAGGGGATTACAATTCTAGGTTGTTGCTAATGCTAGACGGTCGTAGGATTAATGACGCGATTTATGATCAAGCCTTTATCGGTACTGACGGTTTAATCGATATGGAAGATATTGAACGTATTGAGTTTGTACCTGGTTCTGGCTCATCTATTTACGGTAGTAATGCCGTGCAAGGCGTGATGAATATTATTACTAAATCAGGTGCCGAACAGCCTAACCTCAGCATGGCAGGTGGTTTTGGCGATTATGGTGCCGATAGAGAAAAAGCAACCGTTAGTAAGCAATTTGATAATGGCTTAGGCGCGTATGCCACAGCATCTCGTTATCGTAATGACGGTCATCAGCGCTTATATTTTCCTGAGTTTAATAGTGGCACAAGTACAGGTGTCGCTGAGAATTTAGATGGTGATAAAGCAGAGCGTTATTTTGGTAAGCTGACGTATCAAGGATGGACGCTGGAAGGTGCATTTTCTAATCGTAAAAAATATGTGCCAACCGCTATTTTCGACGCTGATTTTAATGCTTCGCAATACACGATTGATAAAAATGCGCTGTTTGAACTACGTTATGAAGACAGTTTAAGCAAAACGCTTAATATCACTAGCCGAATATTTTATGGTTCGTATCAATTTGATGCGTTATATCACTATGACGGTGTTAAAAATTTTGATAAACAGCGTGCCGATTGGGTAGGAACTGAATTTCAAGTTGTCGCTGATGTTGCCGGTCATAAATTGGTTATGGGCAGTGAATATCAAAATAATTTTTCAGTATTGTTAGCCAACTTTAATCAACAGCCGTATTTCAGCTTTACCGATGAAACCGTTGCTAGTGAACGCTATGGCTTTTATGTGCAAGATAATGTCTCCTTTCTGGACTATTTTACGCTGAACGCGGGTGTGCGCTTTGATCACTATTCAGTCTTTGGTGACACGGTTAATCCTAGACTTGCGTTAATCGTACAACCTGAGTCAACGTTAGCGGTTAAATTTTTGTATGGAACAGCGTATAGAGCGCCTAATCTGTATGAGCGTTTTTGGCGCTCTGATGCGGAAAAAATTTCTGAGCATTTAGGTCCAGAAAAAACCGAATCTTTTGAAGCAGTGCTTGAATACCAACCGATGGCAAATTTACGCTTAATCACAACCGGGTTTCATAACACTATTAATAACTTAATTCAACAAGCACTCGATCCCCGCGACGATTTATTACAATACATTAATGCGGGTTCATTCGAAATGAATGGATTTGAATTAGAAGCGGATTATCTTTGGGTTAATGGCATGCGTTTACGAGGCAGTTATGGTTATAGCGAAGCGAGAGAAGCAAGTACTCAACGCGTTATGGAAAATTCGCCACTCAACCTTGCTAAGTTAAATTTCTCTGTGCCGTTTTATCATGAGCAACTGTTACTAGGTGCCGAGTGGCAATATTATGACGGACGTAAAGCTAAGAGTTTCAGCCGTACCCAGGCTTATCAGGTATTTAATTTAACCTTGACGGCAACCAAATTAGTCCCGCATTTAGACCTATCGGCATCGATTTATAATCTATTTGATGAGCATTACCAGCAGCCAGCCGGTGATGAAACGCAAGCTAACGTCATTACTCAAGACGGTCGTAATTTCAGGGTTTGGTTTACCTGTCATTTTTAATTAACAATGGATAGTTGATTTAAGTTTTACCCAATAGAAATACTGTTTAGACTATAGCATAGGTGTGAAGGGCTGATTATAATCGCGCCCCATTGCCAATAGACTTTATAGGCTAGTACGATGATGATATTGCGTTTTTTGATTTTTATTGCTTACACTCTAATCTTGACGGGTTGTGCTGAATGGTTGGCGCCGCATGAGCCTGCGCCTATTTATCAGCGTAAAGCGCCAGTGACTAAAATTGAACCTGAATTAGAGCCTATTCCAGAAGTCGTTAAGCCGGTACAGATGCCCGATGAAATCGTAGCGATTAAACCGTTGCCCGAAGCCGCAGAACCTGCTACGGTAGAGATAGCACCTGAACCAGTGACAGAGGCGGCCAATCCTTTATTAACACCCGAGCAAGAGCAAGAATTAGCCGCGTTAGAAAAAGCCGCTGGCACGGATACTTCTAATGCTGAAGGTCAAGCATTACCGCCTAATGCTAACGAGCAACCGACACCCGCGCCAAGCTTACCGTCAATGCCTGCACCTGTGCTAGAGACGCCGGTAGAACAGCCGGTTGCCAAGCCTGAACCCGCGCCATTTTCACCGTTAACCGAGTTTGCCCCGTTATCGCCAGCAGTAACAGCGCTAGTCGTTGCGGCGAATCAAAGTACGCAAAGCGGCAATTTACAATCAGCCAGCACAACGATAGAGCGCGCAATACGCATAGAACCTAGGAATGCAACACTTTATTATCAGTTAGCCGTACTCAGGCTAAAAGAATCTAAGCCCCGCTTAGCCGAAGATTTGGCAAAAAAATCGGCCTTATTGGCCGCGAATGATACCCAGTTGAAAAAACATAGCTGGTTATTAATCGCACGAGCGAGAGAGCTGCAAAAGAATTTCGACGGTGCTAAAGAAGCTAAAGCGAAAGCTGATGCTTTTTAAGTGACCAACACTTTTTCTAAACCCTGTCTCTTATACACATCTGA
>CAWUNX010000173.1:0-7864 GCA_963923905.1 uncultured Methylocucumis sp. | reverse complement strand
CGGCAGCGTCAGATGTGTATAAGAGACAGACTTGCATGTCTAATCCTCTCGGGTATTTAAAGGGGCTTGGACCGGAATACGGCAGGCACTAGGGGTAAGATAGTTTGGCATGAATAAGATGGTGCGAATGGAGAGACTCGAACTCTCACGGGGCTACCACTGGAACCTAAATCCAGCGCGTCTACCAATTTCGCCACATTCGCAACTTAAGAGCAACAATTGTATCTGTTTTTTGCAACGATACAAAGCTAAAAATTACATGTTTATTAAATTTTGTAGCTAATTGCCTTGCTTTTCAACTCAATATTAACCTCTTTAGCCCTACCTACTCAACCCAATCAATATAGCTTAACCACATGTTATTTAATAAATTTTAATCACGCGATAATAAAAATAAACGCATACAATATCGTTATGTGAACACGAGTAGAAATAGCTTTATCACAGTCTTAATATAACGAATGTTCTGCTATCTTCAGCGAAGGGCTAACTTTATTAACTAAAGTCTAATCAAGCTTATAGCTAAACCTGTGAGCTATTGCTATTATTTCAGAATTTCAATCATTCAGATTGGCATCATGGTGCGACTTACACTTTTTTTAACCTTTGCCTATTTCGTATGTGGTTATCTAGGCGAACTCATTTCTATTCCACCGAGTGAAGCAAGTCCTATATGGCCAGCCGCAGGCTTAGCGCTTGCAGCCCTGTTTGTTTATGGTCCACGCGCACTATTAGGTGTATGGTTAGGCGCATTCCTGGTACAGATTTATACCTTTCTCAATACAACAAGTGTAAGCGCTAGCTTAGCATCATTAATTTTAGGCGCCATAGTCAGTTCTGGCGCAACATTGCAAGCGCTTGTGGGCGCATGGCTAGCCAAACGGGGGCTTCATGGCGATAATGGCCTAGTTTTAGACCGCAATATTGTTAGATTTTTACTGATTACCGGCCCATTCAGTTGCACGGTTTCCGCCAGTATAGGTATTGCAGCGTTACATGTGCTTGATATTGTCAGCGGAGATACCACATTAGAATGGTTGATTTGGTGGTGCGGTGACTCGCTAGGCGTTATGATTTTTGCGCCTATTTTGCTATGTTTCATCGGCACACCTGCCCAGCAATGGCGAACCCGCATTAATTCTATTGCCTGGCCTGTCACGTTGCTGTTGCTAATCTTATTAGTATTGTTTTATATAGAAAACCAGCAAGAGCACAAGCGAATTAGCACATTATTCAACGAACGCGTTAACTTACTGCATAATGCACTACAGAATGAAGCCAATCGCTTAATCGACACCAACCAAACACTCAAAGCGTTATTCGAAAGTTCTTCTGATGTTACAGCGCTGGAATTTAAACATTTCACCGCTAATTTCTTAAAAGAGGATAAAGACATCTTAGCTATGGAATGGCTACCTCGTATCAGCAAAAACCTGCCATCGATAGAGCCTTATCGTCAAACTCAAGCAATTAATACTAGCGATTTTTTTCCTATTACTTATATCGAGCCTAGAAACGGCAATGAAGCCGTATTAGGATTCAATATCTTAAGCATTACAGAACGCGCGCAAGCTATACAAAACCTCTTAGATACGGCAAAAACCGTTTTATCAACAACGCATCGACTCACCGAAAATGCCGGCAAACACATTGGCGTTGTTTTGCTTTCCCCTGTTTATAAGGGCTATCCATTCTTAGAAAATAAGCGTCAACGCAACCAAAACATAGTAGGCCTTGCCGCTAGCATTTTATTAATAGACCAAAAATTTAGCTCTATTAAGCAGCAATATAGCCAATTAGACTTATCGCTAAAAATTGTCGATGGCAATACAATTTTGTTTAGCGATAATACTAGTAGCAACTTATTTGACTTAGTGTTCCCAAAACTAGAGCGCACGCAAAACCTACATTTTGCTGACCGTCTATTTGCTATTACTTATACCGCGACCCCACAGTTTTTTTCATGGAGTACCTGGTGGTTAATGATAGCGAGCTTATTACTCGTCAGCCTAATAGAGTTAGGACTGTTAATGCTGACAGGACGCACGCTACAAATTGAGGATATTGTTAAGCTACGCACGCGAGAATTAGAGCAAGAAATAAACGAGCGTAAAAAAATCATTCAACGTCGTAATGACCATAATCAAGTATTACAGTCCATTGTTAGTTCAAGCTCGTTATCTAATGTCTTAAATGCTATTGTTCGAATTGTCGAAGCTAATTACCCTGATAGCTTGTGCTCTATTTTAATTTTAGACGAAACTGGTGAGTGTTTTAGCCAAATCATTGCACCCAGTATGCCTGAAGCTTATATTTCTTCTACCCCAAACGCCAAGGTAGGCATAAATGCCGGCAGTTGCCATACAGCTGCATTTATAGGTGAACGCATTATTGCCGAAGATATTACCCAACATTCTGAGTGGCAAAACTATTTAATGGTAGCAGAGCTAGCTCATGTGCAAAGTTGTGTCTCCGAGCCTATTTTATCGTCTAAAGGCAAAGTCTTAGGCTCGTTTTCGATTTACCACCGTACGCCCTATTGCCCAAATGCTTTATTGCTGGAAGAAATCAAGGAATATACTCAGTTAGTCAGCATCGCGATTGAAAAGAAACTCAGTGAAGAGCAAATATTTCAGCTCGCTTTTTTTGACTCGCTAACAAGCTTACCTAACCGTCGACTCTTTCTTGATCGACTAGAACAAATTTATTCTAAATCGACACGTCATAACAACGGCACCGCCCTACTCTATTTAGACCTTGACCATTTCAAAACGCTTAATGATTCTCTCGGTCATGATGTAGGCGATGAATTGCTCGTACAAGTCGCAGAGCGCTTAGCATCTTGTATACGCGATGAAGACACGGTGTCGCGACTAGGCGGCGATGAATTTGTCTTATTAGTGAGTGACCATGACACAGAAAGTAGCGCTAATTTATTCGAGTTATCGCTCACTGTCGCCCAGCGCGTGCAAACTTCTCTACTCGCGCCATTTCAACTTAAAGGCTATGTTCACCATATTAGTTCAAGTATAGGCATCACATTATTAGAAACTGGGACTGCCAACACCGCACTTACCCCTGTTGATTTATTAAAACAAGCCGATACCGCGATGTATCATGCCAAGCAAAAAGGCCGCAATACAATTAGCTTCTATAATGAGGAAATGCAACAACGCGCCGATCAGCGTTTACAACTAGAACAAGATATTAGAATCGCCTTATCCCACAACCAATTTTTATTACACTACCAACCTCAGTTTGATGATAAAGGTGAATTGATAGGTGCGGAAGCATTAATTCGCTGGCATCATCCAGAAAAAGGTATGATGCCACCAGACCAATTCATTCCCGTTGCCGAAGAAACTGGGTTAATCTTAGCCATAGGCGATTGGGTACTGCGAGAAGCCTGTAGTCAATTGCAAAAATGGCAAACCTTACCGCATTTAGCGGTTAATGTTTGTCCAAAAGAGTTTCATCAAAATCAATTTGAAGAAAATCTTATCAATATCTTACAAGAATATAATATTGCTGCATCCCGGTTGATGCTGGAAATTACCGAAGGCATCATCATAGACAACATCCATGAAAGCATTAACAAACTACAAACGCTAAAAGACTTAGGCGTAAGAATATCGATTGATGACTTTGGTACGGGATATTCATCCCTCTCTTATTTAAAAAAATTGCCTATTAGCCAATTAAAAATAGATAAAAGTTTTGTACGGGAAATTAACACAGACCCAAATGATACCGTTATTGTCGCCACCATCATTTCTATGGCATCGCATTTAGGCTTATCCGTTATTGCGGAAGGCGTTGAAAATAATAGCCAATTACAATTTTTAAATACCAACCAGTGTTGTGGTTATCAAGGCTACCTGCTCGGCAAACCGTTACCAGAAATTGAATTCAACCAAAAATATCTCCAACATTAATCACATGCAATGTCGTATCGGTTGTGGCGCTTGTTGTATTGCGCCGTCTATATCATCCCCTCTTCCTTTACACCCCAAAGGTAAACCTGCAGCACAACGGTGTTTACACCTGGATGCCGACAATTTATGCTCACTTTTTGGCCACTCGAACCGTCCTACTGTATGCCAAAATTTCCAAGCGACACTCGATGTCTGTGGTAGTCATCGCAAGCAAGCGTTGACTCTGTTAACCGAATGGGAGTTATTAACCGCACCTACCGCTAAAAAGCCTACCGCTAAAAAGCCTAGCGTTACCTGCACCCGTTATGACAACTAAACTTACTTTTCGCTTTGTTGATGCCATAGAGCAGATTAATGCTACCGAATGGAATACGTTAGCAGGCATTGATTACCCGTTTACTCGCCATGAATTCCTATCTTCATTAGAACAAACAGGTTGCCTATCTAGCGCTACAGGATGGCAACCCGTTCATTTAATAGCATCTTGCGAGACTCAACTTGTCGCTGCAATGCCTCTCTATCTAAAAGCTCATTCGCGTGGCGAATACGTTTTTGACCAAGCCTGGGCTAGAGCTTATCAACAACATGGATTTGCCTATTACCCAAAACTGGTCACGGCGATTCCCTTTACTCCATGCCAAGGGCCACGCATCCTTATTGAAGCATCGGCAGATAAAAAATCGGTCATTGCCGGATTATTAAATGAAATAAAAGCCTTTGCTGAGCAACACCAACTCTCTTCTTGGCATTGCCTATTCCCAAATCCAACACAACTCAGCGTGTTACAAGACGCGTCTCTTCTTATTCGAGAAGATGTTCAGTTTCAATGGCTTAATCAAAATTACCGTGATTTTGATGATTTTTTGGCTAATTTAACATCGGTAAAGCGTAAAATGGTCAAACGCGAACGCCGAAAATTAGCCGAACAAGGAATAGAATTGTTTCAGCTCAGAGGCGATGAACTCACTGAACAACAATGGCAAATATTTTTTCAGTTTTATGCGTTAACCTATCTTAAAAAAGCATCTAACCCATATTTAAACTTAAAATGTTTCCAAACCTTTGCAAACACGCTAGGCGCACAGATGCTGGTAATATTTGCCAAAAAAAACGCTGACTATGTTGGAGCAGCACTCAGCTTCATAGGTCATGATACGCTCTATGGACGTTACTGGGGCTGCTACGAAGAATACAACGCCTTACACTTTGAAGCATGTTATTACCAAGGCATTGAATATTGCATACAACATAAACTCACTCGCTTTGATTCAGGTGCACAAGGCGAACATAAAATTGCACGCGGCTTCACGCCCATCACAACCTATTCAACACATTGGCTAAGAGACTCCATATTTCATGCCGCTATAAACGATTTCCTAACCCGGGAAAAACTAGCCGTAAACGCTTATAAAAACGATGCGGCACATTATTTACCCTACAAAAACAAACGTGAAACCCCTCACTAAAATCCTATAGGCTTATTATCATGACTGAGTACAAAAAATATCAATGTGACGTATGTGGACATATTTATGACGAAGCAGAAGGCGACCCTGAAAACGATATTGCCCCCGGTACAGTATGGGCTGATGTCCCCGACGATTGGCGCTGCCCAGAATGTGGCGTAGGCAAGGACGATTTTGAACTAATGCCGTAACCAAGTTCTAACACCGTGATGATTAACGTCACGGTGTGTTAAACAGCTTCCCCTTTGATTCTACGCCTTCAATCTCTATGAAAATCCATTTACCGTGTTTAAGCTTACTGGTGTTTTTATGCTTAGCCTCGCCATTAACTCACGCTGCAGAATCCCCTATACAACAATTAAAAGCATTTTTAGCCGCAACAAAATCATTAACGGCCGATTTTAAACAAGTCAGCTTAAATGAATCAGGCACACCTACTCAAACCAGCTATGGTGAATTTTTTTTACAACGTCCAGGGAAATTCCGCTGGAATTACCAAAAACCGTATCTACAACAAATTATTGCATTATCAGGTAAAGTCTGGTTCTACGACCAAGATTTAGAGCAAGTCACGATAAAAAAACTGGATGAATCGGTAGGCTCGACGCCTGCGTTATTGCTTAGCGGTGATATTTCCTTAGAAGACAATTATACCGTCGACGAACAAGGCAACGATGATGGCATTACCTGGTTAAGACTCATCCCCAAAAACGACCAAAGCAGCTTCAAATATTTGTTAATCGGGCTAAGCAACGGTGAATTAAGCGGCATGGAATTAAACGATAACTTTGGTCAACTCACACGCATTTATTTTTCTAATCTCAAACATAATACCCCGATAAAACCCGACCTATTTGACTTTAAAACCCCAGCCGGTGCTGATGTATTTTCAGAATAGCCAAGCTTCATGTTTGCTCAAGACTTATTAAAACCACTCGCTGACCGCCTGAGACCGCACTCTCTCGAGCGCTATATCGGCCAACAACACCTACTAAGCCCTGGTAAACCGCTATACCATGCGATTTTAAAAGGCAGTTTACATTCGATGATTTTATGGGGACCACCCGGCACCGGAAAAACTACACTCGCACAAATCATCGCCCGGCATTCAGACGCTGAATTCATGCCTATCTCAGCCGTATTAGCTGGCGTAAAAGAAATACGCGAGGCCGTTGCTCACGCCAAATTTTTACAAGCCACGCAACAGCGGCGCACGGTTTTATTTGTCGATGAAGTCCATCGCTTCAATAAAGCACAGCAAGATGCTTTTTTGCCGCATGTCGAAGACGGGACAGTTTATTTTATCGGCGCAACCACTGAAAACCCCTCCTTTGCGTTAAATAATGCCTTATTGTCCAGAGCGCGCGTCTATGTCCTCAACGCACTGACAGAACAGGACTTACTGAATGTGATTGATAATGCGCTAAATGACCACGAAGCCGGGTTAAATCACTCGCTCGACATACCCACAGCTATCCGCCAACAATTTGCCCACGCAGCAGATGGCGACGCCCGTCGCTTACTAAATTTATTAGAACTCGCCGCTGAACTCGCCTTAGCACAGCAACAACAGGTTATTACTGAAGAATTAGCCGCCGCGATTCTGACCTCGGGCAATAAGCGCTTCGATAAACAAGGCGAGGAGTTTTATAACCAAATCTCTGCGTTACATAAATCGGTACGCGGTAGCGCGCCCGATGCGGCCTTATATTGGCTATGTCGAATGCTAGATGCGGGCTGCGATCAAGCCTACCTAGCGAGGCGTATCGTACGCATGGCCTCTGAAGATATAGGCAATGCCGATCCGCGCGGCTTAAGCCTAGCGCTCAACGCCTGGGAGGCACAGCAAAAACTCGGCAGTCCTGAAGGTGAACTGGCATTAGCACAAGCCGTGGTCTACCTTGCTTGCGCACCTAAGAGTAATGCGGTCTACAATGCCTATAACCAAGCCATGCAAGCAGCTAAACACTATGGCAGCCTAGATGTACCGGTACATTTGCGCAATGCCCCCACAACATTGATGAAAAATCTTGATTACGGAAAAACCTATCGCTACGCGCATGATGAACCAGAAGCGTATGCCGCCGGGGAAAACTATTTACCAGAGTCCCTTGCCGGTACGCGTTTTTACTACCCCGTCGAGCGCGGTTTAGAAATCAAAATTAATCAGAAATTAAAGCATTTGCGTGAGTTAGATAACGACTATCGTAATAAAATGCGAAACAAAGTGTAACAACATAGGCTATTGAATTTTAATGCCACACCAATAATCGTGCTGCTCAAAATAACTAATCAAGCTCACTCTTAATTAAACCTTAAGTTAAATAAAGATAATGCATCCTAAACACTCCCCTCTAACTCAGTCTATCATTAGGTAATTAATCACATACACTGTAAAAACCATTTTGTTAAATATATCTGTCTCTTATACACATCTCCGAGCCCACGAGACCAGAGAGGATC
>CAWUNX010000172.1:0-7893 GCA_963923905.1 uncultured Methylocucumis sp. | reverse complement strand
GAAGTGCATCAGGTGATGCGCAATATTGAAGCATTTAACGATACCGACGCGATAGAAATCGATTTGTTGGTCATTAATCAGCAACAGGCAATTGCTGTGGAATGTAAAAGCCGGTTGTCTATAGAAGACGTTAATGCACATCTAGCAAGGTTGGATAAATTTAAACAACTTTTTTCTTACTACCAGAATTTAAACTTAATGGGTGCTGTAGCCGGCATGGTTGTTCCTGATGAGGTCGCTAAACATGCGTATCGCCAAGGGCTGTTTGTTTTGGCGCAAAACGGTGATGCTATATGGATTCGTAATGATGACAAGTTCAGTCCTAAGTTTTGGTAGTTGCTTAGTAGTGTTTTGAAAATGGAAGGTTATTTTACTCACTAGTCAACGCCAATACACTGGTTAAGCCAGTATCATTGGCAGTATTTTGTACAGCAGGATCTAGGATATACACCCGTTCTTGTGCGATACCGCCTTGTTTGACGATGAATTTAGCAATAGCTTGCGCGCGGGCAGCGGCTAAGTCTTTTAGGCGTTGTTGTTCTGGATTGATAATTTGGAGTAGCTTTTGTTTGGCAATGTCGAAAAAACTAATCGTGGGATTAATTTTAATGTCGGGGGTAGGGGTGTCGGATTTTTCTGCTAAGAGCGGGAATTTTTCTTGGTACATCGAGGTTAATAAACGCTGGTAGTCGGTTTGGGTTAACTCGACATACTCTGGGCGGATTTTAATTTGATTTTTTTGGTTTAGCTCATCGGCTCTACGGATTTTCAATTGGTCGTATAAGGCGTCATCGCTAATCGCAGGCCAATCTTGTTGCTGATACGTGGTGCCTTTGATTTCAAGACTGAGCTCAGGCCGCTCATTTAACGCTTTAGATAGTTCTAATAGTTTTTTTTGCTCATCGGCTGATAAGTCAGCACTGCCCGGTTTAAACAGCACATTGCTGAATTGTTTTTCATCGCCTATTAACGACGCTAAGGCGTTAAACGGTGAGGCGACGATTTTGCCTAGAGCATTGACAACAGCATCGGTGATAATCGCACCGATGTTAAATTTAGGGTCTTCTAAACTGCCGGTGATGGGGACGTCGAATTTAATTCTGCCATTAGAATCTTTTAGTAGGGCGACGGCGAGCTTAATCGGTATCGATACGGCGTCAGGATTATCGATTTTTTCGCCTAATTCAAATTGATCTATCAGTAAATTATTGCTTGCCGTTAGTTTTTTATTAGCGACTTGATAGTCTAGTGCTAACGACATTTTGCCTTTTTCGACTTTATAGCCAGCGAATTGCACCATGTAAGGTGATACTAGCGGCATAGGCAAGCCCTTGAAGTTAATTTTTACATCGTAATTGCCAATATAAGGGCTAATTTTACCTGTTAAGTCAACAGGCGCTAAATCATAAGCATTACCGGCTAGCTTGATATTAAATACGGCTTTTTGTTCTGATGAAATACCTTGCGCGCCGCCGTTTAGTCCTTGCACATGAGCAGAGAAAGGCAAAATTAACGATAAATCGGTAAAGTCAGACGAGCCATCGACAATCGCCAGCTTGGTTAAGTTGAATTGAACTGGCGTGGTGGGGTTAGGTGTTTTTACTTCAGTTGTAGCAGGCGGCTTTGTTTGGGGTGGCAATAAGCCGGAAAAGTTAGTGGTTTTATCTTTGCGTATCGTGGCGCGGATATAAGGTTGAGTTATCGTTAACGCATTCGCTGTATAGCGTTGTTCAGGATAAGCCAGGCTTATGTCGCTAAGGCTTAATTGCTGCCATTTAATAAAGTCTTTATGCACGATTTGGTCGCGGGTTAAAAAATCGACAATGTCGGTGCGACCGGTAAAGTGCATATTAAAACGAGAGTCGTTAGCAAGCGCTAGCTTACCGTTAATCGATAACAAACCGTCTATGACATCTAAGTGAATAAACTGGTCGTAGTAGGTTTGAAAGTATGCTAAGTCTAAGTCTTTTAAGTTTAACTCAATAGTAGCGGCTAATGGACTAAGCTGTATATCGCCATGTACCGCGAGTAAACCACCTGATTTTAATCCAGCGCTTAGTTTTATTGGCAATTTGTCGTGAAAGTCTGAGCTGAATTGATTAAGCGATAAATTGATAGGCGTTAATATCAAGCTATGTGGTTTAGTGAATTGCTTATTTTCAAACTGCAGTGTGGCTTGTTTAATGTCTATTGCGTTGATTTGATAAGACCAAGTTTTTGCGGGTGCTGGCTCGGTTTTACCAGAAGGTGCCGCATTATCGGAAGGCAACAGTTGTTGATAATTGAGTAAGCCGTTTTCATCTAGCCAGGCTTTAATCGTGCTGCCTTCAAGATTTAAGCGTTTTGCGCTAAGACTGTGATTAGTTAAGTTTAGCGCAATGCCGTTAATGCTTAAGTCGGGTAGGGTAATAAGCTCTGTTTGCTTATCGTTGAGTTGCAGTTGTTTGCCGGTTATATCGGCTTTTATCACAGCATTTAAACCAGACTTAGCCGGTGATAGTTGCAGTTCGCTGGTTAAGTCTAATTTGTTAGCTGCGAATTGTAATTTGTTTAAGGCTAAATTCAGCGTTTGGTTATGTACAGTGGTTTTTTTGGTGCTGATTTGCCAATGGTTAGGCGCATAATCAACAGTTAAATCGGTAGTTAAGTGCATTGCGTCCAGTTGAGCTAGCCAATCTGGGCTAACGTATTGTAGGTGTCGTGCGCTTAACACCGTATTGGTCACGTTTAGCTTTAATTGTTGGTCTGCGTACTGTAGCTGGTAGTCTAATGCTAAATCAAGCTCAGCTTGTAGCTGTTGTTCATGCAAGGCTTTTAGCATGGCATGATGTAGCGGTAAGCCGTTAAGGTCTAAATGACCAGTAGATTGGAGCGGCGATAATGACAGCGAACCCGCCCAGGCTAGCTTAACACCCGATGGCGTTGCCGCGTCTAAGTGCAGTTTAGTATTGGTTTGGTCAGCGAGCGTGAAATCAGAGACGGTAATATTAATCGGCTCTAAGGTTTCGCTATTATCTTTGTCTAAGCGTTCATCACGCCAGGTTAGCTGTCCATTACTGAGCAGCAACTTGTTAATGGTGAGTGGAAAATCAATTTTACTGTCTTGGGTATCTGTTTTATTGTCAGCCGGTAGTAGGCTATCGATATTTAATGCGCCGTTTTTGGCTTTGCTTAAAAAAATCTGTGGTTTGTTAAGCTTAACTTGTTCAATCACTAAGGCGCGTTTAGCCAGACCTGCGCGAATATCTATGGCGAGTGTTAATTCCTCTAACTGGATTATGGGCTTGTGCTCTGTGTCATTAAGCGTTACTCCGGTAACGCTTAATGACAATGGGAAATAGTGAATTTGAAAATCGCTAAGCGATGAGTCTATTTTGAGTTGTTGCTGTGCTAGGTCATGCCAATGAGTTTTTAACCACCACGGTAGCGTGACAAAAAACACCGCTAAACTTGTCAAAACGACGGCTAAGCTAATTAAGCATGTGGTTAAGCTTTTAATCGCTAAGCTTTTGATAATGCCATGCTTAATTTTCATAATCCCTCAACGTAGTCAACGTGGCTTATAAATCCACATAGCCTGTTTCTTCGTGCAATACGACATCTAAGCCTTGTACTTCTTCATCAGCACTGACGCGTAAGCCTAAGCGGTTTTCTAAGACTTTTAGGATTAATAAACTTATGCCGGCGCTCCAAATAATGGTCACGACAATCGCTAAAGCTTGTACGCTAACCTGATGAACCACGCTAACGCCATCGGAAAGCCCTAAACCGCCTAAACTTTTAGAGGCAAATACGCCGGTTAGCAACGAGCCGGTAATACCGCCGATCCCGTGCACCGGGAACACATCGAGCGAGTCGTCGATTTTCAAGGTACGTTTAACATATTGCGTAGCGTAAAAACAGATGCAGCCTGCTGTTGCCCCTATCACTAATCCACCTAATGGGCCGACATAACCGGATGCGGGCGTAATCGTCCCTAAACCCGCCACCATACCGGTGACAATACCTAACACACTGGGTTTGCCAAAGCGACGCCATTCAATAATCATCCACATTAACGAGCCTGATGCTGCACCGATATGTGTCACTAACATCGTCATACCGGCATGACCGTCAGCCGTTAATGCGCTACCTGCATTAAAGCCAAACCAGCCTACCCATAACATGCCTGCGCCGGTAACGACCATCGTCATGTTATGGGGTGGCATCGCTGTGGTAGGGAAACCTTTACGATTGCCCATGACTAAAGCGGATACTAGCGCTGCAACGCCAGCATTAACATGAATCACAATTCCGCCTGCAAAGTCCATAGCGCCTAACTTTGCTAGCCAACCACCACCCCACATCCAATGGCACACGGGAATGTAGACCAAGACTAGCCATAATCCACTAAACCACAACATGGATGAGAATTTCATGCGTTCAGCAAATGCACCAATAATCAGCGCCGGGCTGATAATGGCAAACGTCATTTGAAACATAAAATACACAGCTTCTGGAATATCGCCGGTTAATGAGTCTGTGGTCAAGGTTGGCAGAAACGCCTTGCTAATACCGCCGATAAACCCTTGCGCTTGACCACCATCGGAAAATGCCAAGCTATAACCACCTGCTAACCATAAAATCGACACTAAGCAAGTAATCGCAAAACATTGCATAAAAACCGATAACACGTTTTTAGAGCGTACTAAGCCAGCATAAAACAGCGACAAGCCTGGAATGGTCATAAACAACACCCAAGCGGTTGCGCTTAGTACCCAAACCGTGTTGGCTTGGTTAATGCCATCAGCCAATGCGATAGTAGGTAATAAGAAAAAGCCTACTGATAGGCTTATTTTTTGCTTTCTTGTCATTGTCTATACCTTAGCTTAAATAGCGTCTTCGCCGGTTTCTCCGGTTCTAATGCGTATCACTTGGTCTAAACTTGTGACAAAGATTTTACCATCGCCAATTTTACCAGTATTAGCCGATTTGATAATAGCATCAATGGCTTGCTCTAAAATATCGTCCGAAACGGCGATTTCTAATTTAACTTTAGGTAAAAAATCAACGACGTATTCAGCGCCACGGTAAAGCTCGGTATGACCTTTTTGTCGGCCAAAGCCTTTGACTTCCGTTGACGTGACACCGGCCACGCCAATTTCAGATAAGGCTTCTCTTACATCGTCCATTTTAAAAGGTTTAATAATCGCTGTGATAAGTTTCATAGGTGACTCCTGGTTAGTTTTATTGTTATTTGGGTGATTGTTTATTCACGCCCGCGAATTATAACTAAACGTGACCTAATGTCGGCAAACTCATTTCGTATAAATTGTTTTGCAGGGGCTTGAATTCTCACAAACAAGGGTTTTACGCCAATCTCTAGCGTGCTTAGGGGGCTGTTGTGGGGCGAGGTTGGCTTGATTTTGATGCTTTGTCGCGGGGATAACCGAAGCAGTGCCGGTTAACGTTAACGTCATTGTGTTATTTTGCACGATGATATTAAACCACTTCAGTGTGTTCATACCGATTAAGACTTCATCTAAACTAAAGCTGACCGAAGCTGGTAAGTTTTTTAGTTCTGCGTCACCTAATTTAAGGCTGGCAATATCAGTAGACATGACCACGGCAGTGCCATTGGCTGTTTGGCTACTGCCTAGCTGACCTATCGGTAAACCGGCTTGTTTAGCTAATGCGACAGGAACAACTGTGTGGGTGGCGCCAGTGTCTATCATAAAAGGCATGGCTATATCGTTAATTAGCACCGTGCCTCTAAAGTGGCCTTGTCTATCGGCGTGTAAGACCAAACCACCTGGGATTAACTCAGGTTTTTGCGTGGATAACAACCCAAAGCCATGGCTAAGTGCGCCTGCTTTGTTATCGATGACGTGTTTTTTAACTTGATCGGCTAACTGCCATAGCGTGACTAGCATAAACAAAGCAAAAACAAGATTTTTCATTTTACAATCTAGCTAATAACTCAGCTTTTTTGCGATTAAACTCATCTTCACTGATAATACCTTTAGCTTTTAACGCGGCTAATTTTTCCAGTGTGGCGAAAATGTCACTGTCTTGTTCAGGTGTTGTAGTGGGTTGTGCTGGGCTGAAAGGCTGATTATCGATGGAAATAATCGGCAGACTGTTGACATCGACCACGCCGTATTGACTTGTAAAACTTACCGAGCTACCGCCGGATTGCTGCTGAGAAAAACCGCCAATTTGATGATTCAGCGTATCGTATAACGTGACATGCCCATTATTTTCAATAGCCAATCGGTTAATTGTGGCGAAATACGCATAACGCATTTGGTTTTGTGAACCTGTGCTGGTCGGATTTTGTAAGCCATCAGGCCACCAATTGTAAGCGGTTGCTGAATTAAATGTAGAATGAGTGACGGGTGGTGGCGCTTGCCAAAGGTCAGAACGACTTGCGATGATGTTAGCGATTTCATAACAAAGCTGGTCGATCGTTTGCTTCAAACCATGATTAAACATATCACCAATCATAATCATGCCACCCGACATCCATTGTCCCATGCCACCTAAATCGGGGTGATTAAATTGCGCCATGCCGCCATTACCATTCGTCACCGCGATAAACAACTCCATGACCGCATCACGGCTTAAGCCGTAACGTTGCGCAAGCTGGTTAATAAGGTTATAGCCTTCAGGGGTTAATTGTTTCATGCTCGATGCTCATTGAGGGAAGTGAGTCCCAGTGTACTTGAATCTTAGGCTAAAAGCACTGAGTGATAACAGGACAAGGATGTTTTGCTTGATGTGCAAGTTTTTTTAGGTTTTTGTAGTCGGAACCTGGGAAATGTTCTTGTTGCGTTGTACCGTAGTGAAATGCTCGCGCAACTGGCTGATAATCTGATTTATTTGTGAGGTTTGAGCCAAGTTGTCAGGTTTTGCTATCCGACCCCAAGTTTCGTACTGGGGTCGGTGTGTAATGTTCTGTGATTTTAACTTGATAAGACTGTTAGCAGTTCAGCCAATCGTTTTACACCCGGTCCCGCAAAATCTGCCCGAGTTACAATCAGGTAGAGCGAGGTTTCACGAATCACACCTTCTTGCAATGGCAACGGCTTTAATAATCCAGTCGCTAATTCATTCTGAATATGTTCTTCAGGTAACCAGGCAAAGCCATAGCCGTTTGATACCGCTTCAATCGATGTGCCAATGTGACTGACTGTCCAGCGTTGATTGACTTCTACAGTTAGCGTTTTTTGATTTCGTTTGCTACCAGAATCGCGCACCACAATATGGCGATAATTGCGTAAATCACGATAGCTCAATGTTTGTGGTTGTTGGTGTATGGGATGGTCATACCGTGCGACTGCTAATAGTTTGACCCGACAGAGTAGGTTACCTAAAAATCCTGGTGGCACTACCGGGGATATGGCCAAATCAACTTGTCCGCTCAATAATGCATCGGCGGTACCGCCTAACACCGATTCTATCAATTCAATCCGAGTGCCGGGATGTTCTAGGCTGAAACGATTTAAGCAAGCCAATAACCGATTCGATGGGAACAAGATTTCAACAGCCAACGTTATGGTGGCATCCCAGCCTGAAGACAGCTTATGCGCGGCTTGTTCTAGCTCAGTGGCTTCGCTGACTAGCGCCAACGCGCGCCGATATAACATTTGCCCGGTGTCTGTTAATACTGCTTTACGTCCTTGAATCTCAAAGGCTTTAACGCCGAGTAAGGTTTCAATTTTTTGTACCGCGTAAGTTACGGCTGATTGGCTTTTATTGAGTTTTTCAGCGGCCTGGGCATAACCGCCGGTATCGACTACTTCAATTAGAGCACGCCATTGCTCCAGCGTAATATGCGGATTCATGAGAACCTATCTAATAAACTAATCATTATTAGGCAATTATTATACTTTTTTATCTATCAATTAACGT
>CAWUNX010000171.1:0-7931 GCA_963923905.1 uncultured Methylocucumis sp. | reverse complement strand
TGTTCGGCGAAGAAGCGAGCAGAGAGCTGCTTATTGATTTTTTAAATCAATTATTACCCGCGCATCATCAAGTCGCTGAGCTTAGCTTTAAAAGCCCAGAAAAATTACCCAGTACATCAAAAGAACGCAAAGCTATTTTTGATATTTATTGCCATACGCAAGACGGTCAGCGCTTTGTTGTCGAAATGCAAAAAGCCCGGCTGAATTTCTTTAAAGACCGTGCGTTGTTTTATTCCACATTTCCCATCAAAGAACAGGCACGCAAAGGGATTTGGAATTTTGAGTTAATGCCGGTGTATTGCATTGCTATTCTCAATTTTCGCTACGATGAAACCGAAGAACTCGCCAAGTTTCGCCGCGACGTCTGTTTAAAAGACCAAGACGGTGACGTATTTTTTGACAAACTGCATTTTAAGTTTTTACAAATGCCGTTGTTTACCAAGCAAGAGCATGAGTTAACCACGCATTTTGATAAATGGGTGTATTTCTTAAAACACCTGGAGACCCTAGACCATATTCCAGCCATTTTAAACGAGCCTATATTTCAAAAAGGCTTTGAAATCGCTGAACTTGCGCAGTTAAGCAACAAAGAATTTGATGCTTACCAAAAAAGCCTATTGGAATATTGGGATGTGGAAAACGTCAGTGAGACGGCATTTGAAGATGGGTTGAATAAGGGGCTAGTCAAAGGGTTAGCGCAAGGGAGTATTGAGGGGAAAATAGAGGGGCAACGCGAAGCGCAACAGGCCATGGCTAAGACCATGCTTGCCGAAGGTTTAGACGTCGAGTTAATCGCTAAAGTTACCGGCTTAAGCCCCCGTGATATTGAGCAGTTATGAGTGCAAAATACCTTAACCCTTACACCGACTTTGGTTTTAAACGTTTGTTCGGCGAAGAAGCGAGCAGAGAGCTGCTTATTGATTTTTTAAATCAATTATTGCCTACACACCATCAAGTTGCCGAGCTCAGCTTTAAAAGTCCGGAAAAGCTACCTAGTACATCGAAAGAGCGCAAAGCCATTTTTGATATTTATTGCCATACGCAAGACGGTCAGCGCTTTATTGTCGAAATGCAAAAAGCCCGGCTAAACTTTTTCAAAGACCGCGCACTGTTTTATTCCACGTTTCCCATCAAAGAACAGGCACGCAAAGGGATTTGGAATTTTGAGTTAATGCCAGTGTATTGCATTGCCATTCTTAATTTTCGCTACGATGAAACCGAAGAAATCGCCAAGTTTCGCCGCGATGTGTGTTTAAAAGACCAAGACGGTGACGTGTTTTTTGACAAACTGCATTTTAAATTTTTACAAATGCCGTTATTCAACAAACAAGAACATGAATTAACCACGCATTTTGATAAATGGGTGTATTTCTTAAAACACCTGGAGACCCTAGACCATATTCCAGCCATTTTAAACGAGCCTATATTTCAAAAAGGCTTTGAAATTGCAGAGTTAGCGCAGTTAAGCCCTAAGCAATTCGATGCTTACCAAAAAAGCCTATTGGAATATTGGGATGTGGAGAACGTCAGTGAGACGGCATTTGAAGATGGGTTGAATAAAGGGCTAGTCAAAGGGTTAGCGCAAGGGCGTATTGAGGGCAAAATAGAAGGTAAAATAGAAGGCCAACGCGAAGCGCAACAAGCCATGGCTAAGACCATGCTTGTCGAAGGCTTAAGTGCCGAGTTAATTGCTAAAATCACTGGCTTAAGCCTCAGCGATATTCAACAACTGAATGCCAACCTTTAATGACACCATGCCTAAACCGTATTCTTTCTCACTCGATTTTATAACCGGTCATGTCGATATGAGCCATGGCGGTGGTGGTAAAGCCATGGCGCAGTTGATTGCTGAATTGTTTACGCAACATTTTGATAATACTTGGCTGCAACAACAAAATGATCAAGCGGTGTTAATGTTGCCGCCTGGTCGAGTAGCAATCAGTACGGATAGTCATGTGATTGCACCACTATTTTTTCCGGGGGGTGATATAGGCTCATTAGCGGTACACGGTACGATTAATGATGTCGCGATGTCGGGCGCTAAGCCACTCTATTTAACGGCTGCCTTTATTATTGAAGAGGGCTTTGCTCTGGCTGAGCTACAACGTATTGTCGTCAGCATGGCTAACGCAGCACGACAAGCCGGTACGCCGATTGTTACTGGTGATACTAAGGTGGTTGAACGCGGTAAAGCGGATGGTGTGTTTATTACGACGACTGGGATTGGTGTTATACCAGACGGCGTGCATATTGCGGGTGACCAAGCTCAGCCGGGTTGCGCGGTTCTCGTCAGTGGCTCTATCGGTGATCACGGCGTTGCGGTGATGGCAAGCCGGGAAAATCTTTCTTTTCAAACCCGCATTGTTTCGGATTCTGCGGCTCTTAATAGTTTAGTGGCTGACATGGTCGCTGTTGCGCCGACTGCGTTACGTTGCCTACGCGACCCTACGCGTGGCGGTTTAGCGACAACTTTAAATGAATTGGCTATACAATCGGGTGTTGGGATTATGCTTAATGAGGCAGCATTGCCGATTAAGGCTGAAGTGAAAGCCGCTTGTGAAATCTTAGGGTTAGACCCGCTCTATGTCGCTAATGAAGGTAAATTAGTGTGTGTTTGCGATGTTAATGCTGCTGATGCGCTGTTAACCGTTATGCGCAAGCATCCTCTAGGGCGCGATGCTGCGATGATTGGTGAAGTGATTGTCGACCCGCATCATTTTGTACAAATGACTACGGCATTTGGTGGGCGCAGGATTGTCGATTGGCCGATAGGTGAGCAATTACCGCGTATTTGCTAATGGTCGCGAAAGCAATACGCGCACGCGGCATTGTACAAGGCGTGGGCTTTAGACCGACGGTTTGGCGACTTGCGCAACGCTTTGGTTTGACCGGTGCTGTTTGGAATGATGGGCAAGGCGTGATGATTCACGCGTATGGTCATTCGGCAGATATGGATGCATTTATAGCCACTATCGCTAATGAACTACCACCTCTAGCTAAGCTAGAGGCATTAGAAATTACTGATTTACCCGACGCATCGAGTCCTAATCGCTTTGAAATCTTAGCTAGCCAACAAGGACAAGTCGCTACTGCGATAGTTGCCGATGCGGCAACGTGTCCGGATTGTTTGGCGGACATTTCAGACCCCAATAACCGGCGTTATCGCTACCCATTTACCAATTGCACGCACTGCGGTCCGCGCTTATCCATAGTTAACCGAATACCTTATGATCGTAGCCATACTAGCATGGCTAGATTTACTCAATGCGCACTATGCCAGCAAGAATATGATGACCCAAGTGACCGTCGCTTTCATGCACAAGCCAATTGCTGCCCAGTGTGTGGCCCGGCGTTTTGGTTAGAAGATTCTAGCGGGCAAAAACTAACTAGCGAAAATGATTACGCCGGTATTCGATTAACCGCAGACTTTCTTCGTCAAGGCCGTGTTGTTGCAATAAAAGGCCTAGGTGGCTTTCATTTAGCCTGTGATGCGAGCAATACTGACGCTGTTAATAGGCTAAGACAGCGTAAACAGCGTTACGCCAAACCGTTTGCGTTAATGGCGAGCGATGTCGAACAAATCGACAGATATGCTTATGTGAATGCTATCGAGCGGCAAGTCTTACAGGATAAAGCCGCGCCTATTGTTATCTTAACCGCTAAAAATCACCGCTTACCTCGTAGCATCTCGCCAGACTCGGATAGTTTGGGCTTTATGTTGCCGTATACGCCGCTGCATAGTTTGTTAATGCAAGTCATTGATGCGCCTATTGTATTAACCTCGGGTAACCGCTCGGAGCAACCGCAATGTATTGACAACGATGAGGCACGTAGCCAATTGGTTGATATTGCCGATTATTTTTTGTTACATAATCGCGCGATTGTTAATCGTTTAGATGATTCGGTGGTGCGAGTTAGCAACGGTAACACGCATTTGTTACGTCGAGCACGCGGCTATTGCCCAGAATCGCTACGTTTGCCGCCCGGTTTTGAAAATGCTGACGGCGTACTTGCAATGGGGGGAGAATTAAAAAATAGCTTCTGTTTGATTAAACAAGGTCAAGCGATAGTCGCTCAACATGTGGGCGATTTAGAAAACGCCACGGTACAACAGGATTACCGCCAGGCGATTACGCTTTATCGTCAGCTCCACGATTTTACGCCTACGTGCATTGCGGTTGATAAACATCCAAGCTATTTATCTAGCCAATATGGGCAAGCTCTAGCTCAACAAGAACAGCTTGTTCTGAGCAACGTACAACACCATCATGCGCATTTAGCCGCGTGTCTAGCTGAAAATGCGATTAGCCTAAATCACTCACCAGTTTTAGCCGCTATTTTCGATGGTTTAGGCTTAGGTGATGATGGACAGTTATGGGGTGGCGAGTTTTTGTTAGGCGATTACCGGCAGTGTACGCGCTTAGCATATTTTCAACCCATTGCGATGCTTGGCGGCAGTCAAGCAATACGTGAACCGTGGCGTAATAGCTATGCTCAGCTTGCGCATTATTTCACATGGGACGAGTTAAAAGAAAATTATGCCGATTTAGCGTTTATCCAACAACTGAATAGCAAACCCTTAGCGTTGTTGGATACTATGCTGGCTAAAAAACTTAATTCACTGCTGAGCAGTTCTTGCGGACGTTGGTTTGACGCGTTTGCTGCCGCTTTAGGTGTACATGCAGAAACGATTAGTTATGAAGGTCAAGCTGCCGTTGCCTTAGAAACGTTAGCCGCTTCGGCATTTGTGCAAGAACGGGCTTACCCTAATGCTCATTGTTTAACTTTATACGGCCAGCACTCTATCTTAAGCTGGGCTACGCTATGGCGTTATGTGTTAGACGATTTAAAACAGTGTGTGGCAACTCAGCAAATAGCCGCCAGGATTCATCATAGCTTAGCCGCTGCTACTATTGAAACCTTGCTAACACTTAGCCTAAAAACCGGCGTCTCTGATGTTGTATTAAGCGGTGGCGTATTTCAAAATCGCTTGTTATTAGAAGCTGTCAGTAATGGCCTGCGGCGCTTAGGTAAGAACGTATTACTACCTAAACAATATCCTATGAATGACGGTGGCTTAGCATTAGGCCAAGCGGCAATTGTTAGCGCCTTAACGCTTTTTAGAGAATAAAATTGGCGTACATGCTTTAATGTAATGTGTGAATAAAACTGGCGGCTGTTTAAATGGTGAACGTAATATTGGGCACCTTTTTCCGTACGTCTGACATTGTTATATAAACAACAAGCAAAGTAGGCAAATATGAAAGCAAATATTGGTTTAATCGGTTTGGCGGTGATGGGTCAAAATCTAGTATTGAACATGAATGACCATGGTTTTAAAGTGGCGGTCTACAACCGCACTATTAGCAAAGTGGACGAGTTTTTGGAAGGGCCTGCTAAGGACACCGCTGTGGTCGGCACTCATTCGCTGAAGGAGTTGGTGGACAGTTTGGAAACTCCGCGTAAGGTGATGCTAATGGTAAAAGCAGGTTCTGTGGTCGATGACTATATTGACGACTTACTACCGCTGCTATCCGCAGGTGACATCATTATCGATGGCGGTAATTCGCTGTTTACCGATACTAATCGTCGTACCACCTACTTGCGTGAAAAAGGTTTATTGTATATTGGTACGGGTGTGTCCGGTGGTGAGGAAGGGGCTCGTCATGGGCCGTCCATCATGCCAGGTGGCAACCAGGCCGCATGGCCTGCCGTGAAACCAATCTTTCAAGCCATTAGTGCCCATGTCGATGGTGAGCCTTGCTGCGAATGGGTAGGTGAGAATGGCGCCGGACACTATGTGAAAATGGTGCATAACGGCATTGAATACGGCGATATGCAGTTGATTTGTGAGGCTTACCAATTGTTGTCGGAAGGACTGGGGTTGAGTACTGATGAAATGCACGCTATTTTCGCAGAATGGAACCAAGGTGAACTAAGTTCTTATCTCATCGAGATTACTGCTAATATCCTGGCCTACCGTGACGACAATGGTCAGCCATTGTTGAACAGTATTCTGGATACCGCTGGCCAAAAAGGCACAGGCAAGTGGACTGGTATTAACGCATTGGATTTGGGCGTTCCGTTGACACTAATCGGCGAATCGGTGTTTGCTCGCTGTCTGTCCGCGCAAAAAGACGAGCGAGTCAGAGCCTCGCAAGTATTGTCCAAATCGTCTGTAAAATTCAGCGGCGATAAAGAGGCTATGATCGCGGCTATCCGCCAAGCCCTTTACGCCTCTAAAATTATTTCCTATGCGCAGGGTTTTCGCCTAATGCGTGAAGCGTCCAAGGAATACAAGCTGAGTTTAAATTACGGTGATATTGCTTTGATGTGGCGTGGTGGCTGCATTATCCGTAGCCAGTTCTTGAATGACATTAAACAGGCATACTTGCAAAACCCTGAGCTAGAGAATCTGCTGTTAGCGGATTTCTTTATCGATGCAATGGCTAAAGCAGAAGCGGGCTGGCGGCAAGCTGTGATTTTAGGTATCCAATTAGGTATTCCGACACCGGCTTTCTCGTCGGCTCTAGCCTATTATGATGGTTATCGCAGTGAACGTTTACCGGCAAATTTATTACAAGCCCAACGTGATTATTTTGGTGCACATTCTTACGAGCGCATTGATAAGCCTAGAGGTGAATTTTTTCATACTGACTGGACCGGACACGGCGGTAAAACGGCATCGACAACTTATACTGTTTGATGAGCACACGTCTTGATGTTTTGCGGCTTTATGCCGCACTACTTCAAGAGGTCTGGATTTAGGGTGGTTACAAACAATCACCCATCGTTGTCATTATTTTCGGTTTAGCGATTATACAAGGCCAAAACTTGTCTGACATAGTTCTGTGTTTCGGGATAAGGCGGAATCGAATTATTGTATTTCAGTACGGCATTTTCACCGGCATTGTAAGCTGCGACGGCTAAGTGCAAATTAGGCTCGAACATATCGATTAAATATTTTAAATAATGTGCGCCACCATCGACGTTTTGATCCGGGTCGTTTCTATCATAAACACCGAAACGTTCAGCCGTTCCTGGCATCAGTTGCATAAGACCTACGGCACCTGCGCGTGACACAGCAGTCGGGTTATACGCCGATTCGGTTTGAATTACGGCGTGTAATAGCTTTGGATCAACTTGGTAGCGCGAGGCGACTTGTTCGATTAAACCAGAATAACGCTGTTTATTTTCCGATGATAAACGGTGTAATCTTGGCGAGTAATTACTTAGGGTAGTAAATGTTGTTGAGGGTGGTTTCGGTAGACTCTTAATGATACGCTTGAATTTATTGTTTTTGGGTTTATCTGTGTAGTAAACCCGTCCATCTATATCGACAAATTTATAAATATCTGCGTAAGCGGTTGCTGTTGATAACACGCTTAAGATAAACAATGAAATTTTCAACATGTTTCTACCTGTTACTCGGATGTTATAACAATATGATTGGCTGCCTTAATTGCATTATTTTTAGCCTCTTCGGTGGTTGCGGCAGTCGCTAACGCAACCCCCATACGGCGACTAGGTTGCGCGCTGGGTTTACCGAATAAGCGGATTTCGCTGTTTGGCACGGCTAAAGCCTGTGCCAAACCTTGGTAAATAGGAGCTTCTATTGGTTGAGTGCTTAAAATAACCGCACTGGCACCATTCGCTTTTAGGCGAGTATCAACAGGCAAGCCTAAGATAGCGCGGCAATGTAGCTCAAACTCGCTTTGTTGTTGCGTGACCATCGTGACCATGCCCGTGTCGTGGGGTCTTGGACTAATTTCACTAAACCAAACCTGGTCTCCGTTAACAAACAGCTCCACACCAAACAAACCTAAGCCACCTAAGCCTTCAGTAATGTTTTTGGCAATGTCTTGCGCACGTTGCAAAGCCAGGTCTGACCTGTCTCTTATACACATCTCCGAGCCCACGAGACCAGAGAG
>CAWUNX010000170.1:0-7961 GCA_963923905.1 uncultured Methylocucumis sp. | reverse complement strand
AATTCTACAGTATACCCCTTTTTTGTTCAGCAATAGTTGTGCCGAACTGTATTGGACACCTATACAACATGAGTTTTTCGCAACCGAAATTCCTGAACGCCAGCACTGGAACCAATCCGTTTTGTTAAAACTAGGACAATCATTAGATTTAACCGCGTTACAAACGGCATTGAGCTATTGGCTAAATTATCACGATAGTTTTCGCTTGCGCTTTCAGCCTACGCCGTCAGGTTGGCGGCAGTTTTATGCGGATAACGAAAGCTGCGCGACCGTGTTTAGCCATTATCAACTTGCCAATGTACCAGCGATTTCAACCATTGCCGATAACCATCAGCGCTGTTTAGACCTAAGCCAAGGGCCTTTGCTGCAAGTCGTGTATATGAGTGTAGACGGAGGTCAAGATAGATTATTGTTTGTTGCTCATCATTTGCTTATCGACGGCGTGTCTTGGCGCATTGTGTTAGCTGATTTTAAGACGCTGTATCAACAAGCCCTTAGCGGTCAGGCGCTAACATTGCCGAGCAAAACCGCAAGCTTTAAAGCATGGTCGATGGCCTTATCGTCATGGCTCAGCGTTGCTGAGCAACAAAAAGCCTATTGGCGGGCGCAATGTACAGCTGTATTCGACTTGCCTGGCGATAATCTTGTCCAAACTGGCTATGGCTATGCTCGCGACGCCGAAACACAAACCTTGACGCTTAACGCTGAGCTTACAGAGGCGCTGTTGTCATCGGCGAACCATACCTACCGTAACCGAATACAAGAATTACTACTGACTGCGTTAGCGCGAATCATCTGCCGTTGGGCGGGGCAAAGCGCGCTTAGCATAGAGTTAGAAGGTCATGGCCGTGAAGACTGCATAGGGCTAGATGTGAGCCGTACCTTGGGTTGGTTTACCAGTGTCTTTCCCGTCTTGCTAACGCCTGATACGGAGCTTGCCACTGCGCTTAAAACCATTAAAGAACAATTGCGCCGTGTGCCAGAGCATGGTTTAGGTTTTGGTGTATTACGTTATCTTTCTGATAGCAACACGCAAGCCGAATTCAGTCTATTGCCTAAACCTAAGCTTGGCTTTAATTATTTAGGTCGCTTCGAGCGCGATATGGGCAGCGATGCTTTATTCATTCCTGCGACTGAAGCGCGTGGCGCGGAACTGGCTGACGACGCGCCGTTACTGTATCAGCTAGAAATTAACAGTCAGGTTTCAGACGGTTGTTTAAGTTTGAATTGGACGTATGACCGCACTCGCTTATCGCCGGATACGATTGCTAAGCTATTAACGGATTATAAGCAGGAGCTGAGCGCTATCATTCACCATACTCAAACGGTTGAGCCGGTGTTAACGCCTAGCGATGTGCCATTAGCCGGGTTAAGTCAAGCGCAATTGGACGTGCTGCCGTTTCCCGCTGAGCATATCGACGATATTTATCCGTTAACGCCCATGCAGCAAGGCATGTTATTTCAATGTCTTTATGAAGCCAATCCTGCGACCTATGTATCGCTGTTTGCATTGACGATTCAAGGCTTAGACAGTGAGCGATTTGCTTGGGCCTGGACTGAGGCGTGTCGTCGTCATGCGGTATTACGCACGGCATTTTGGGCTACTGGTGACGGTGAGCAGCCATTACAAGTGGTTTATAAACAGCCCACAGTAAAATTGGAAATACTCGATTGGCGCGGACAAACCCAAAACGACTCTAAACTGACAGAACTGCGGCAACAGTTACTTAACCAAGGCTTGACCATTAACCAAGCACCGTTATTCCGGCATGTGTTAGTGCAATTAGCTGACCAAACCTATCATTGGCTATGGTTAAGTCATCATTTGCTATTAGATGGTTGGAGCAGCGCCCGATTAATGGCTGATGTACTGGCGTTTTATCGCGGCGAATCGCTACCGGCGCAAAACGGCGATTTTCGTGATTTTATCGTTTGGCTAAAACAGCGAGACTTAATTGCGGCAGAACATTTCTGGCGACAGCGCTTAGCTAAACTGGACATGGGAACTCACTTAGCGAGTTGCTTAAGTGTTGAGCCGACTCACAGCAGTCAGGGCTTGCACGTCTTAAATATAATCGGTGAAGAATTTTCAAGCTTACGCGATTTTGCGGCAGCCCAGCGCATAACCTTAAACACCTTAGTACAAGCCGCTTGGTTGCTGTTACTGAAGCGTTACACAGGACAAACAACCGTTGCAACAGGCGTGACCGTTTCTGGTCGCCCGCCAGACTTAACCGGTGCTGATACCTGGTTAGGTTTGTTTATCAACACGTTAGCCTTAGTACATACGGTAAATCCTGCGCAAACCGTACAGACGTTTTTAATCGAACTACAACAAACTAACTTAGCGATGCGTGAGTTTGATTTTACTCCGCTAAACCAAGTACAGCGTTGGTGGCAACAAGGTAGCGCTACTCTGTTCGACACGTTGCTAGTGTTTGAAAATTATCCTGTCGCTTCGGTATTGCAACAAGCGCAAGGCGAATTAGTCTTTAGCGGCGAATTCCAGCAAGAGCGTGCCTATTACCCGTTAACATTAGCGGTACAAGCGAGCGATGCGTTAAGTATTAGTTTCGACTTCGACCGGCAGTTTTTTTCTGATTCAGTCATAGAACAGTTGGTCACGGTTATGCGTGAGTTGCTGTTACAAATGCAAGCAAAACCAGGGCACTGTTTAGCTCAGTTATCCATAGCGGCTGATGCCTGGGTGAGTATCAACGCGAATAGCGATGACTCTTTAGACGCCCGTTTTATAACGTCCCACTATGTCCACCAGCGCATTCACATGATGGCACAAAGCCACCCCAACGCCATTGCGCTTATCGACGGCGAAACGACGTTAAGCTATGGCGAACTCGACTGCCAAGCCAACCGCTTAGCGCACAGCCTGCAACACAGTGGTCTAAGACCTGATGGTATTGTTGGCTTGCTCATGCCGCGCAGCAGTGACAGCGTGGTGGCTATGCTTGCCGTGCTGAAGGCCGGTGGTGCATTTTTGCCTTTGTCGCCGGATAGCCCTAAAGCCCGCCTCGTACAAGCCTTACGTGACGCCAATGTTAAACAGGTCTTGTATGGCGGTCCGCCAAGCCAAGGCTGCGCCGAACTTAGCGCAGCGTTAGGCTTAAGCGCTAACGTTTTGCTAGGTGTTAACTGTTGGCAACTTTGGTTAAGCACGAGCGGCGCTACAGGCTTGCCTGAACGGTTAATGCTAGCCGACCAGCCTGACACGCCACCGTCTGTGCAACTGCATCCCGACCATGCTGCGTATTTGATTCACACCTCTGGCAGTACCGGCACGCCTAAAGCCGTCGTGGTTAGTCATGGCGCGTTGGCGCGTCATATCGATGCTGCGGCCGAATTGTATGCCTATCAACCTGATGACCGTGCTTTGCATTTTGCTGCGTTTACCTTTGATGCGGCAATGGAGCAATGGTTAACACCGTTGGTCTCTGGGGCTGCGCTGGTGTTAGGCCACGGTGATTGGACTGGCGAACAGAGCTTAGCGGCGATTACTCGTCATCAGGTGTCGGTGTTATACCCACCGACCAGTCATGCGTATCATTTAGTCGATACTTTAGCCCGCTTAGAGCAATGTGTTAATTTAAGCATCGTTTGCGTCGGCGGTGAAGCGGTGGCGGCTGACCGTTTAGCGTCGTTGAAACAGTGGTTGAATCCTGAGCGGTTGATTAATGGGTATGGCCCGACCGAAACGGTGATTACGCCGTTGGCGTGGTTGTGTCCTAAGTCTCAATTAGCTGAGTTAACGCTTGGTTTGGCTTATGCGCCTATCGGCACTGCGCTAGGGCCTCGTTCGTTGTATGTGCTTGATGCGGATCTTAATCCGGTGCCGCCCGGTGTGGTCGGTGAGTTATTTATCGCGGGACCTTGCTTGGCGCGGGGTTATCATGCGCGCCCCGGGTTAACGGCGGCGAGCTTTGTCGCTGACCCGTTTGCGCAGGACGGTGGTCGGATGTACCGCACCGGTGATTTAGTACGGCGTTTGCCTAGTGGCGAGTTTGTTTATCTGGCGCGTCGTGACCAGCAGCTTAAGCTGCGCGGTTTCCGTATCGAGCCCGGTGAAATTGAGGCCGCCTTAAGACACTTGCCCGGTGTTGCCGATGCCTGTGTGTTGCTGCGCGATGATGCCGGTCAACGTTATTTGTGCGCGTATTGGGTCAAAGAAGCTAATGTCAGCGCTGACGCAGACGGTTTGCAGCCTGCGGCGTTTAAAGCTGCGTTGGCTCAGCAGTTGCCGGAGGCGATGATTCCTAGTCAGTATGTGCTGTTAACACACTTGCCGCGTACCGCTCACGGTAAGCTGGACCGTGCGGCGTTGCCGGCACCGGATTTTTCTGCGTCGCGTAGCCGACAAGCGGCGCGTAACGCGGTTGAGCAGCAGTTGTTAACGTTGTGGCAAGCGTTGCTGGGACACGCTGAGTTCGGGGTTACTGATAATTTCTTTGCGTTAGGGGGGGATTCCATTGTCGCGATTCAGTTGGTGAGTCGCGCTCGTGCGCAAGGGCTGTTGTTTAGCGCTAAGCAGTTGTTTCAACATCAAACCGTGCGCGCGTTGGCGCAAGTGACGCATTGCCAAGCCGCGTTACCGGCGTTAGCTTTGCCGCCCGCACAAGGCCGCGCCGCGCTGTTACCTATTCAACATGAGTTTTTCCAACAAGCGTTAAGCAATGTCCATCATTGGAATCAAAGTTTAGTATTGACGCCGACCCGCGTATTAGAGCCAAACCGCTTAGGTGAGGCTTGGCAGCGCGTTATGGCGTTACATGATGGTGTTCGGCTGCGTTTTCGCTATGAGGCGGATGGTTGGCAGCAGTTTTATGTCGATGAGGTAAACGCGCCGTTGACATTGCATCACGTTCTCGATGTGGCGGCGTTTGGTGTTATTGCTGAATCCGCCCAGCGTGGCCTGAATCTAACCGATGGGCCGTTAATCCGTGCCGAACTTATAACCCTGCCTGACGGCAGCCAGCGTTTGCTGCTTATCGCTCACCATCTCATCATCGATGCGGTGTCGTGGCGGGTTGTTATCGATGATGTGGCGCTGGCGTATCATGACCAAACGTTGAACGCCAGCCACAGCGTTCAGGCTTGGGCGGCGACGCTAAGCGACTATGCTCAAAGTCCGGCACTGATGCAGCAGCTGCCGTATTGGTTACTGCAATTGCCCAGCACTGAGCCGACTTGGCCGGTTGACGCGCCAGAAGGTCGTGCGCACGCGCAAGACCTTGAGCAACTGCGGCTTAGTTTCAACTTACCTGCGCTGACCGCCAGGGATGGTGGCAATGCAGCGGCGGGTCGGGAACCCGCGCTGCTCGGCCAGCCTTACCGCGCACGCAGCCATGAGCTGTTGCTGGCGGCGCTGGTGCAAACCGTGGCTGACTGGACCGGGCAATCGCGCGTTAGTTTGCTGCTCGAAGGCCATGGCCGTGAATCTGAGGCCGTGGCGGCGGCGCTTAACCGTCCGGCTTTAGATTTAAGCCGTAGTCTGGGTTGGTTTACCAGCCATTATCCGGCTAGCATTGATGTCCCTCAAGACGTGGGCGAACTCATTCTCCGCGTCAAAGACCACTTAAGACAACTTCCTGAGCAAGGCCTAGGCTTTGGTGTGTTGAAATATTTAAACCAACATCCAGCACTGCAAAGCGCTGCCCGCCCTAAGCTGCGTTTTAATTATTTAGGCCAGTTCGACAGCCAGTTTAACGAACAGAGTTTGTTTAGCCAAGGTCATGAGACGAGTGGCGAAGAGCACGCGCCTGATGCTCCGCTGACGGTTGAATTTGATATTAACGCCTATAGCCAACACGACACGGTTTACTTCGATTTAGGCTATAGCCGTCAACGTTACCGAGCTGAAACCGTACAAGCGTTTGCAGACCGCTTCACGCAACAGCTTAAGCGGCTTATAGACCACTGCCAAACAGCTAAACCCAGACTGAGTCCGTGTGATGTGCCATTAGTCAACCTAAGCCAAGCCCAATTAGACTTGTTACAGCAACACGGTGAAATCACCGATGTTTATCCACTGTCGCCTATGCAACAGGGGATTTTGTTTCATGCGTTGCAAGCACCTGAAGCAGCGGTTTATGTGACTCAGCTTAGCGTGGATTTGCAGGGGCTAGATATTGAAGCATTTGCGGCAGCTTGGCAGCGCGTGGTGTTACGCCATGACATATTACGCACGGCATTTTTCTGGGGCAACGGTTTGGCGAATCCGGTACAAGCCGTGCTCAAACACGCAGAGCTGCCGATAACCTGTTTGGATTGGCGTGACCGGCTTGTCACTGAAGCCAGCTTAGCGCAATTGAGTGCGGACGATTACAACCAAGGATTTGAGCTATCTCAAGCACCGCTGTTGCGTTTGACGTTAGTGCAATTGCCAGAGCAGCGTACCCGGTTTATTTGGACTAGCCACCATTTACTGCTAGACGGCTGGAGTCAATCGTTATTGCTAGGCGAAGTCATGGCGATATATAGCCAGCCTATGCAAACCGTATGTCGTAGCGGGCAATTCCGTGATTATATCGCTTGGTTAGTACGGCAAGACGAGAAAAGCGCGCAAGCATTTTGGCAAGCGCAAATTCAACGCGTAAACACGCCATGCCGCTTATCAGAAACCATCGCTAAGCCAGCGCTGGAACAAGGCCATGGCTATTGGCACTGCCATTGCCATTGGACTGAAGACGAAACCCAAACGTTGCAACGCTTTGCTCAAGCGCAACGCGTGACGGTTAACACCTTAGTGCAATGTGCTTGGGGGCTATTACTGAAAGCTTATACCGGGCAGTCAACTATTGTGTTTGGTTCTACTGTTGCGGGCAGAGCAACCGGTTTGGTTGAGGCTGAAACTGTGCTGGGGTTGTTTATCAACACCTTGCCTATTGTGTTAAGCCCTATGCCCAGACAAACAGTGAGTAGTTGGCTTACAGAGGTGCAAACACAAAATGTACAACTACGCGAGTTTGAACACACGCCTTTGTACGCGATACAGCAATGGGCGGGTTGCGCCGGCGCTGGCTTGTTCGACACCTTGTTGGTTTTTGAAAATTATCCGGTGTCGACAGCTTTACAGCAAGCTCAAGCACAGCTATCGGTTAATAGCTTACAGCAACGCGATGCAACGAATTATCCGCTGACTTTAGATATAACACTAAGCTCAAGCTTAGACATTGGTTTTGATTATCAAAAAAACCAATTTAGTGCAGACGCTATTCAAACTCTGGCGGATTTTCTCAAGGCGTTATTACAAACAATGGTTAACCATCCTGACGGTCTGTTGGGTAATGTGACAGGCTTGATACCCTCTGTTCTGCCCGTGTTAGTGACGCAAACCATGCCGGTTGTTTCAGTGCTCAATAGTATTTTGAGCCAAGCTCAGCAAACTCCAAACAACATAGCCGTACAAGTCAACGATGAGACCATTAGCTATGCCGAGTTGGTTGATTGGAGTTTAGCGATAGCGGATGAGTTGGCTGTTTTAGATTTAAAACCGGGTAGCGTAGTCGCGTTATGCTTGCCGCGTGGTGCGTTAATGATTGCAGCGCATTTAGCCGTGTTAATGCGAGGCGCTGTGTTATTGCCTTTAGAGCCTGATGCACCTGACGCTAGACTTAGGTTTATGCTCGATGATGCTGAGGCTAGTTTGGTGATGACTACTGATGCGTGGTCTGAGCGGTTTGCCGGAAGGACAACACTTTCATTGCAGCCACGCTCTGCGTCCCGTACCGCAGAGCGGCTAGCGCGACATTCCCACGCAGAGCGTGGCATCGATAAAGCGCCGGCTTATTTAATTTATACCTCTGGCAGCACGGGCATTCCGAAGGCGGTCATCGTCAGTCATGGCGCTTGGGCGGCACAAGTGGCAGCAATGGCTGAGTTATATGGTCTTAATGCCGATGACGTCTGTTTGCATTTTGCGTCGTTTAGCTTTGATGCCGCAATGGAAC
>CAWUNX010000169.1:0-7977 GCA_963923905.1 uncultured Methylocucumis sp. | reverse complement strand
TTGATTTTCATGCTATTACTATAGCGGTTTTTGGTCGGGCTGAGTAGTTACTTTAATTCAACTACGGAAGGAATGGGCAGGAGTGGTTCAGAAATGTCGACATGATTTTTAAGCGACTTAGCAAAGCTAAATAAGCTATATAGCGTTAATTTATTAAAACGTTTGCCTAGGCTTAAATAGCCGCTTAATTGCGAAGAATACGTTGCTAAATCAGAGTAAACATAAGAAAACTCAGATTGTGCTAACCAATCGCTATCATCATAAGACATGCCTAAAGACGCATAATGAAGGTCTGTATCGATATTTGAAATATGTTGAATCAGGTTTTGTGCATTGGGCCAAACGGCGTTGATTGAAGGGTCAGCTAAACTGTTTAATAGTGGCTGAAGTGCTGAAATCTCAAGGTTATTATGGACATAAGCATAACTGATACGACTAGTCCAGTTGCCTGACTCATACATTAGTTTAATGCCGGTGAGCGTGATAGATTGATCGCTAGTTTGCTCTGTAAACGTTGGTGGCTGTAAAAAACTATGTCCCGCAAAGCCTTTAATCGTTAATACGCCATCATCTAATAAGTATTTTTGCGCAATATCTAAGCCATCAAAGTGGTTAGCCGGTAAGCCCGCATAAAATTGTTGGGGTGGTCTAGCCCACAAAAATGCATAGCCTACACTACGATAGTCAGGCAGCAGGAAGACGTCGAGTCCAAGCCTACCTAAACGTACCGAGAGATTATGGTCATTTTGCCAGCGTAGAAAAAACCAATCTAAATTTTGTTCAAAAAAGTTGCCAGAGATATTACGAGCGACCCATTGCATGGCGGCATGCCAATGTTGGTTAATCATGAGGTCGGCTTGCAAGCCTAAGCGAGAATCAACATCAAGCCCCCATTCGTCATTAACCCCTGGGGTTTGTAAAATATCGCGGCGGTAATAGAGCGCATCGGTATCAGTGCCAACCGTTGAGAAAGTGCCAAAGCCTTTTAGTGATAGCGGAGATGGTTGGGTATTAGCTAGCGCTGTATTCCCGCATAAATATATCAATGCGGCGATGAATCGTATGAAGCTCAAAGCGTGTAACCTATTATTATGAATGCCTAGAGAGAATGCAGTGAGTGTGGCTTATTGAACAAATAGAGTATTTGTTAGCGGCTAATACTACATGATTTTGCATTAATAGAGCAATTTACGTTATTGACCTGATACAGCGTTTTTATTATGTTAGAAAATGCTATATTCATAGCCTGGAATTATCAGTATTTAGTCGCTCAATATTAGAAAACATGCCATGAAAATAATTCTTCATTTAATACTTATAAGCTTAATCATCATTGCTGCGCCAACAAATGCAGCCATGACAATGACGCCGCAGCAAAAAGCGGCTTTGAACAAGACAAATGATTGGATTTTAAAACAAGCTTTCCTCAATAAACAAAGCGGGTTGCAAGTTAGAGGCCGTGGTGTGGTAACTCGTTTGTTGAGTGACGATCTAATTGGAGGGCGTCACCAGCGTTTCATTTTGCGGTTAGCCAGCGGACAAACTTTGTTAATAGCTCATAATATTGACATAGCACCACGGCTTGTCGGCTTACAGCTAGATGATGTAGTGAAGTTTTATGGTCAATATGAATGGAATGAGCAAGGCGGTGTTGTTCATTGGACGCATCATGATCCTGATGGTGAGCATATTAATGGTTGGTTGAAGTATCTCGGAAAAATCTACCGATAATCTAATGGCAGCAAGCACATCCCCTAGTCCTGCTCGAATACTTAAAACAGTCTTTGGCTATGACCGTTTTCGCGGTCAGCAGCAAGACATTATTGATTGTTTATTAACCGGTCAAGATGCCTTAGTGTTAATGCCTACCGGTGGTGGCAAATCGTTGTGTTATCAAATTCCGGCCTTGTTGCGCGAGGGTGTTGGTATTGTCGTGTCGCCGCTTATCGCGCTAATGCAAGATCAAGTCTCGGCGTTATTACAGGTCGGTGTTAAAGCGGCGTTTTTGAATTCGACGTTAACCTTAGAGCAAACGCGGCGTATTGAGCAGCAATTATTGCAAAACGAGTTGGATTTGCTGTATATCGCGCCTGAACGGCTTAATACGTCACGGATGTTGGCATTATTAGCCCAGCTTAAAGTTGCGTTATTTGCCATTGATGAGGCGCACTGTGTATCGCAATGGGGCCATGACTTTCGCGCGGATTATTTACAGTTATCTATCTTACATGAGCAGTTTCCGCAGATACCCCGCATTGCATTAACGGCAACCGCCGATGATAAAACTCGGCAAGAAATCATTCAGCGCTTAAACCTAGTCGATGCCAAAATTTTTCGCAGCAGCTTCGATAGGCCGAATATTCGTTATCGCATTGTGCAAAAGCAAAATGCCAGGCAACAGCTATTGGATTTTATTTTGTCTGAGCACGAAGATGACGCCGGTATTGTGTATTGTTTGTCACGCAAAAAAGTGGAGTCGGTTGCCGATTGGTTATGTAGTAAAGGCATAGAAGCATTACCGTACCATGCCGGTATGAGTAATGAGTTGAGGCAACAAAATCAGCATCAGTTTTTAATGCGCGAAGGTGTTGTCATTGTCGCCACGATTGCGTTTGGTATGGGGATTGATAAGCCTAATGTGCGTTTTGTTGCGCACTTGGATTTGCCGAAAAGTATAGAAGCGTATTATCAAGAAACTGGTAGAGCAGGGCGGGATGGTTTGCCAGCGAATGCCTGGATGGCGTATGGTTTGCAAGACGTGATTACGCTAAGACGCATGTTACAAGAAGCGGGTACGGATGAGCTACATAAACGCATTGAATATCATAAGTTGGATGCGATGTTGGCCTTATGTGAGCACGTACATTGTCGGCGTCAAGCCTTATTAAGTTATTTCGGCGATGTATTAGACAAGCCCTGTGGTAATTGCGATACCTGTTTAGAGCCTGTGTACACCTGGAATGCGAGTCTTGCTGCGCAGCAAGCCTTGTCGTGCATTTATCGTACAGGGCAGCGTTATGGCGCGACGCATTTAATCGATGTGTTATTAGGTCATAAAACTGAGCGAGTGGTCAAATACGGCCATGAGCATGTTTCGACATTTGGCATTGGTACGGCCTTAAATGAACAGCAATGGCATTCGGTGTTTAGACAACTTATCGCACGCGGTTTAGTGGTGGTTGATTTTGAGCAGTTTGGCTCGCTACGCTTAACTGAGCAATGTCGCCCTATTTTACGAGGCGAGCAAGCATTGATGTTGCGACAAGATGTGGTGCGTCAAACTGAGCCGCGTGTTGCCGGTAAGACCAGAATAAGCAGCGGTCACACCTCGCTATTAGAACGTTTAAAAGCTAAACGTCGAGAAATTGCCGAAGCGCAAGATGTACCGCCTTATGTGATTTTGCCTGATGCCAGTTTAAAAGCGCTGGCCGACGCTAAACCCGCATCGGTAAAAAAATTATTAAACATCCCAGGTATCGGTAACCGACGTGCCGAGTTATATGGCGAAAAATTTCTTGCCGTGATTCGAGACTTTAACCAGACTGTTGTTAAAGACAACGACACCCACGTCGAGTCGATTAACTTGTTTCGTTTAGGTTTTACCGCACAACAAATCGCACAAAAGCGGGAGTTGAAAGAATCGACGGTGTTAACCCACTTAGCGCAAGGCATTGAGCAAGGCAGCCTGATATTAACCGATGTGATTGATTTACCGACTAAAGAAATTCAACGGATAGAAGAGGCGATTTTAGACTTACCCGATGAAGAAAAGCACCGATTAAAGCCGGTTTATGAGGCTTTGGGCGGCGCGTATTCCTATGAAATCTTGCGTTGCGTGCGGGCTGGATTAGTGGTCAAGATTCAGCAGTAGGCTGTTGCACAGAATAAGTGCAATTTCATACTAAATTGGTGCGAAATTAACAAGTCAAACAAAATGTCCGCATAACAAGCTATTGTCATGAGTACGACAAAATGCTATGCATTTCTTGTTTATAGAAATCTATGTAAATAAAAGTGATATTCAATAAGCATTTTAACTATGGCGACTTATTTTATGAGTTAATTAGGCATAGTATCTGCTTTATGGTTGTGACTTGTTCGTATTGTACCGAATCAACGGCACTGCTGCCGATGTGTCTGGCAACGTCGCCTACCGGAGCCTAAAAGGTATTGCCGGTTAATCAATGACATGAACGATTTTAAACAATAACGGCCTAGCGCATCATTATGCTTATTGACTAGTAATAATGATAAGCTTTTTATCAAATCACAACCTAAAGGTTTGTTATGAGTAAATATCGCACGTTAATTGTGGCTATCGCGCTGTTTTTAGTCTTTGACTTAGGCGTATTAATTTTAAATTTTTATGTATCGGCGGCTATTTCTAAAGATGCTGCCAGCGTTAACTTAGCCGGGCGTCAACGCATGTTATCGCAACGCATGGTTAAAAGCCTGCTGGAAACCCAAATCGCTATGGAAAAAGGTGAAGAGTTGACTAAGCCTTTAGACGAGTTAAAAAAGTCCTTTACGCTGTTTGATGACACGTTGAATGCGTTTAGTCAGGGTGGGCAAACCATGAGCGGCAACGGTGAACCTATCCAAATTGAGGCTGTGCAAGATCAAGCAGCTATCGAAGTAATTAATAAGACGTTTAGCCTTTGGCAAACGTTTCGTGCTCAGCTTAAGGTTGTGTTAGAGCCGACTATTCCACTGTCAGCGATTACCTTAAACAATGCTGTTGATTACGGTCGGGCTAATAATGTTGAATTATTGGGCTTAATGAATCAACTTACCAGCGCGTTAGAAAAAGTCGCTGCCGCTAAAGCCGATAGACTGCGCATGATTCAATTGATAGGTATTAGTTTAGCCCTGTTGAACTTTGTCGTCATTATTCGGCATTTTATTCGCCATTTACGCCTCAGCGATGCAAAAGCCGAGGCTGCCAGACAAGAGAATCAAGACATTCTCGACTCGGTGTCAGAAGGTTTGTTTTTGCTAGATCAAAATGGTGTCATTGGTTCTGGGCATTCTAAATCTATAGAAGAGCTATTTAAAAATACCCAGTTAACCGGCAGCCGTTTACTGGAGGTGTTAAAGCCATTAGTGTCAGAAAAAGTGCTATGGGAATGCAAAGACTTTCTCGATATTTTGTTTCGTGACCACGTTAATTTAAAACTGGTAGAAAGCTTAAATCCGCTCAGCCAAGTCGAGTTGTTTTTTAAAGATAGTGGCATGAAAAAGCACTTAGCGTTTCAATTTTCCCGCGTAGATGATAAACATCGAGCCGTTTCTCATGTGCTGGTCACGGTTAAAGATTTGACTCAGCAAGTCGCCCTCGCCGTGCAATTAGAAAAATCGGAACAAAAAGTTGAAGAGCAGATGACGTTTTTATTAAGTCTCTTACATTTAGATCCAGAGTCGGCTAAAGAATTTGTCGTTGCTACCGAGCGAACACTTCAGCAAGTCAACGAAACGCTAAAACAATACGGTAAAAATGAATTGGCGTTACCCAAACAATGCCGGTTGGCATTGTTAGATATTTTACCTATGGTGCATAAAGCCAAAGGCGAGGCCGGGCTATTGGGCTTTAATTTGTTTGAGGAAAAATTACATGCGTTAGAAGACGAGATTGATGAATTACGCAAAAGACCGCAAGTGCAAGGCGAAGATTTACTGAGTTTGACGGTTCAATTAGATAGATTAATGTTAGATGTTAAGTCCATTTATGGCTTGTTAGAGCATATGAGTGATTTACGTCAAACCTTTGCTAGCGATGATGGGCAAAATTCAGCAGCAGTATTGAATTCGTCAACACCTGCTTTCAGTTTTAATCAGCCTGTCGAAAGCATTGCCGATGAACAAAATATGCTGGCTGGATTGCGTCAGATGGTTCAGGCAATGGCGGCTACTCAAGGTAAACGTATAGAATTTTTTGCTGAAGGTTTTGACGCGCTGCTATTAACCTCTCATCAGCGTAACCAACTCAGGGACATTTTATTACAGCTTATGCGCAATGCGGTGACTCATGGCATTGAATTACCTGATGAACGTGTAGCCTCTGGTAAAGCTGAAATGGGTCAGATTCGCTTACAAGCCCAAATTCAGCCACAAGGCTGTTCAATTATTTGTTATGACGATGGTCGGGGTATAGATGCTTCACGGTTACGTGATGCTGCGCTAATAGGCGGCTATGCGAACGAAGATGATTTGCTAGATTGCGATGAGCAAAGTTTATATGCGCTGATGTTTGAAACCGGCTTATCAACCGCCGAGGAAGTCACGGTTCATGCCGGGCGAGGTGTCGGCTTAGATGTGGTCAAACAGCAAATTAAAGCATTAGGTGGGCAAATGGCTTTAGCTACTGAGCTGGGACAGTTCTGCGCGTGGCGTATTTCCTTACCATACACCCACTTAGAGCATTTACCGTTTGCAGCGGTATAGTCGTTATGAGTAAGGTGATGATTAAACTGATGATTGTCGATGATTCGACGATTGTACAACGCCGTATTGAACGCGACCTTCAGCTACCTTATGTCAAAGTAGTTGGTACCGCTAGCGATGGCGTAGAAGCAGTACAACTGTTTCATCAAACGTTACCTGATGCCGTAACGCTTGATTTAACCATGCCCAATATGGATGGTTTAGCGACGGTTTCAGCTTTGTTGGCGCTTCAGCCTAAAACGCGCATTCTAGTGATTTCAGCATTAGCGGATAAAGCAACGGCTATCGAAGCGATTCGGCGCGGTGCGAATGGTTTTATCTATAAGCCGTTTACCGAAGCTGAATTAAACACCGCGCTGAGAGAGTTGTTGGGGGACTAAAATGACCAAAGAAAGTTTATTAAAACTGTTTGTTGATAATACCACCCATTACTTTAAGCATTTGTCACGCGAATCAGTCGAAGTGCAAGTGCCTTATTTAATTGCTCATCATGAGCCGGTGATTTTTGATTATACCGGGATTATCGGCATTAGCGGTGCTTATAAAGGCTATGTCTATTTGACCGCACCTAGCAAAATGATGCGGTTTTTATTACAAACCCAAGGCGAGCAGGATTATAGCGAACCGCATTGTTTAGATATCATTGGCGAAATAGCCAATGTATTAGCAGGTAATGTCAGACGTGAATTAGGCGCTGAATTTATGATTTCAGTACCGCTGAGAATAGCCGGACAACCTGACAAACTGTTGTTAACCGATAAATCCTGGTCGTTCGCGATTCCTATTCGTTATTCGTTATTTATCGCGGCGTTGGTGGTGAGTTTGGAGGAGTGTGTTATGTAGAGTTTTGTTGTGCAGATAGTGACTGCCATATTTCATCTAATAAGGCACGAAATTCTGTATCTTCCGGTAGTTCATTCAGTTGACTATCAGCTATTTCGCTATCGTAAAGAGTTTGTCCGCCTTGTGTTAATGCTGTGTTTAACACTGAGCGGGATTCCTCTTTACGATGTAATAAAAATAGCGCATAAGCTTGATTGCCTAAAATCATTGCTTGATCGCCAGTAGCGGCTGATTTTAGGGCTTGTTCGAAATGTTCAAGTGATTGTTTTAATAAGCTTAATCGTTGGTGTGGCTCAGGGTGTTTTTTGGCTTCAATCAACAGCGCAAAGCCTTTGTTGGTTAAGGCCTTAGCGACTTGTTCTAATATAGCCATTTCATTGGCTTGACCAAAGCGTCGTACTAGTTCGTCATAAACAGCAATAGCTGCTTCCGGTTGTTGCATTTGTCCTAGCGCAAAACCTTTGTTTAATAAGGCCTTAGCGACGTGTTCCAATATAGCGACTTCATTGGCTTGACCAAAGCGCTGTACTAGTTCGTCATAAACAGCAATAGCAAGTTCCGGTTGTTGTATTTGTTCTAGCGTAACACCTTTGATAAATAAGGCCTTAGCGACATGTTCCAATATAGCGACTTCATTAGCTTGACCAAAGCGCTGTACTAGTTCGTCATAAACAGCAATAGCAAGTTCCGGTT
>CAWUNX010000168.1:0-8058 GCA_963923905.1 uncultured Methylocucumis sp. | reverse complement strand
CTGTCAAGTTGTTTGCATAGATACTGATTGGCCTAAGATTCTAGCCGCGCGAGGTGAATTAGTGCAGTCTGGCTGTTCAGACGATTTGGCGTATTTGATTTATACCTCAGGCAGTACCGGTCAACCAAAAGGCGTGATGATTGAGCAGAAAAGCTTGGTCAATCATAACTTAGCCGTTATCGATGCCTATCAATTAACGGCTGAGGACCGGGTGTTACAATTTTCGACGATAAGCTTTGATATTTTCGTCGAAGAAGTTTTCCCAAGTTTGTTATGCGGTGCCGCTGTGGTGTTATTAGATGGGCAAAAATTCACCGATGTCGCGTATTTAAAATCAGTCATTCGCCAGCATAACGTCAGTTTAATAAATTTACCGACGGCATATTGGCATTCGGTAGTGAACGAAACGTTTCCAGCGTGTTTAACGCGTGTGGTAATTGGTGGCGAAAAAGCCGAAACGCATAAATTTAAAACGTGGCAGCGCCATAACCCTAACATTCGCGTCATTAACAGTTATGGCCCGACTGAAACAACCGTTATCGCGTTGTTATACGACATTCCAACGGATAGTGACGATACCCAGCCGATTCCATTAGGTAAGCCTATTGCTAATACGCAAGTGTATATTATCGATGCGCAAGGCCGGCCTTGCGCAATTGGCATACCGGGTGAGCTTTATATTGCCGGTGCGGGGTTAGCGCGCGGTTACTTAAATGCGCCGGAATTAAGCGCAGAAAGGTTTATCAGCAATCCTCAGGTTAGTGGCGGGCGCTGGTATAAAACAGGCGATTTAGTACGCCGCTTAGCCAATGGACAGATTGAATATTTAGGCCGTATCGACCAACAAGTCAAAATTCGTGGCTTTAGAATAGAACTCGGCGAAATCGAAGCTGCGCTAAACACGTTTAATGGCATTGACGATGCTGTGGTGATTGCTAAATCTCAAGGTGCTAGCAAACAACTCGTTGCCTTTTATCAAACCCCGGGTGGTGTAGCGGTAGAGATAGAAGGGCTAAAAAGTCATTTACGCCAATACTTACCCGACTACATGATGCCTGTCGTGTTTGTTGCGCTTGATAAATTACCGTTAACGGTGAATGGCAAAGTCAACCGTAACGCCTTGGCGCAATATCCCCTGCCTACGCAAGCGCTAGACAAGAATAATCAGTTAGAAACCGAGTTCGAGCAGCGCCTAGCCGAGCTATGGCGGCGTTTATTAGGCATTGCTCAGGTTGGTGCTAACGATAATTTTTTCGAGCTGGGCGGGCATTCGTTATTGACAGTGCAGTTAATTAATCAGCTCAAGCAATGGCCGGATTGCTGTGCTTTAACGCCTAGCGATGTTTTTAAATACCCAACGCTTCGAGAGTTAGCGGGTTTTCTCAACGTTAATAAACAAGCGTCGTCGTCCGACATGACGAGTTTTAAACCACGCTTGCCACAGCACATGGTTAATTTAAGAGGGGCGCGACCAACATTTATCGTGCCGGGATTGCCAGGCTTAAGCGATGGCTATTACGAATTAGCCGAGCGTTTAGCCTTAGACGGTGAGGTGTATGGCTTACAAATGCGCGGTTTTTTCGACGGCGAGCAGCCAGCGACGACAGTAGAAGACATGGCCGCGCATAATTTAGCGACGCTACGCCAAATTAACAGCAACGGTAAAATCAACCTTTATGCCCATAGTTATGGCGGTACGGTTGTTTATGAAATGCTTAAACAATTGCTAGATAGTGAATATGAAGTTGGTGAAATCGTCTTTATTGATAGCGGCGTATTAAAACTGAAGCAAGACGCGATAGATAAAGCGTCGGTGCGGTTGTTTTGTCAATTCTTACTCACCACCGCAGGTAAAGATGCTAAAGCCTTAACGCCGTCGATTAATCAGGTGTTAGACCAGTTTGAGACTACAGAATGGCAAACTCGGTTATCGGTGTTATTAGAGGGTTCTGGCGCGTTAGAAGCTGAACAATTTAGAAAAATTTGGCGCGTGGTCGAAGCGGCGGTCAGTGTTAAATATGCATATGGCCCTAAGTTGCCTTACCGATTAAAGTTAATCGTCGCTGATGCCAGCAAAGGTTGGCTGAATAAGCAATGCTGGGACCCGTATTTTGAGTCTGTCCGAGTGATACAAAGCGCCGGTGATCACATGAGTATTGTTAGACAGCCGGATTGTGATGCGTGGTTGCGTAAACTACAAGCGGGCACAGGCACAGGTAACAGCGTCGCCGCTATGCCCATGACTGACTCTTATGTATTGCGTGCTGATGAGCTGCGCAAGCACTATCCTAAAGGCGTGCAAGCCGTTGATGGTGTCAGCTTAAGTTTAAGCGAAGGCGTATGTTTTGGTTTATTAGGTCCGAATGGTGCGGGTAAAACCACGACGTTGGAAATGCTAGAAGGCATCATTAAGCCCTCATCAGGCCAGATTTATCATCGCGGCAAGCCGATTAATGCCGAATACCGTAAACATATCGGCATACAGTTTCAGCATACCGCGTTACCCGAATTATTAACGGTTAAAGAGTCGCTGCAATTATTCCAAAAGCTATACCCTTCGCCGTTATCGTTAGATGAACTCGTTGAAGCTTGCGCGCTGACCGAGTATTTAAATCGTGATAACCGTAAGCTTTCCGGTGGTCAACGGCAACGCTTGTTATTAGCGATTGCGCTGATTAATAATCCTGACCTTGTATTTTTAGATGAGCCAACGACGGGTTTAGACCCGCAAGCGCGGCACAATTTTTGGAGTCTTATCCGTAACATAAAAGCGCGCGGTAAAACCATTATCTTGACCACGCATTATATGGATGAAGCCGAACAGCTCTGTGATGAAATCGCGATTATGGATAAAGGTCGTATTTTGGTACAAGACACACCGCAAAATTTGTTAGCTAATCATTTCGATGGCGTATTGATTAAATTACCGAAAAGTTCAGGCTTAGCTGAGCTGTCAGATTGGCCTTATCCTATGTCGATTGGCGATGAAGTGATTGAGTTTGTGACGCCTGATGTCGAAGCCGCGCTACGGCAGTTAGCTCAACATCATATTGCCTTAGATGGTTTATCCATTGTTGCGCCTAATCTTGAGAATCTGTTTTTAAAATTAACCGGCTATTCATTAAGAGCCTAATATGCAACATTTTTTTACTTTATTATCCGCTCGTAATACTGAGCTTATCCGCGATAAAGCCACTTGGTCATGGAATATCGTATTTCCCGTGATTTTAATTCTTGCCGTTGCCACGCTGTTTGGCGATAAAGACACGCAGATTTTTAAGGTGGGGGTTGTCGGCGCAGAAAATGCCGCGATTAGCGCATTAAAGTCGGTGCGTTATGTGCAATTTATCGATTACCAAGACACCGAAACCGCACTACCTAAGCTAAAACATCATCAAATCGATTTATTAGTGCAAGGCGGTAGTGACGCGCGTTATTGGTTAAACGAAGAGTCGGCCCAAGGTTATTTACTAGAAAAAATCTTATTAACCACAGGTAGCCAATGGCAAAAACAAGTTGTGACCGGTAAGCCGGTTCGCTATTTAGATTGGGTGCTGCCTGGTATTTTAGGCATTAACATTATGCATACCAGCTTATTCGGCGTGGGTCTTGCGATAGTGCGCTTGCGTAAAAATGGCGTATTGAAACGGTTAAAAGCTACGCCGGTGAATGCGTTTGAGTTTTTAAGTGCGCAAGTGATTAGCCGCTTAAGCCTATTACTCATCACGATTATCGGTCAAGTCATGGTGCTAAACGCTTTGTTTGATTTTTTTATGGAAGGCTCGTATTGGTTGTTGTTTATTATCATTGCGTTAGGCGCGTTATCGCTGATTAGCTTAGGGCTAATTGCTGCCAGCCGCAGCGGTAACGAAGAAGTCACGATAGGTTTATTAAACCTTATCACCTGGCCTATGGTGTTGTTATCAGGGATTTGGTTTTCGTTAGAAGGTGCACCGGTGTGGCTGCAAAAAGCAGCGTTAGCTTTACCGATGACGCATATTTTAAATGCCACGCGCGCGGTGATGATTGATGGCGCTAGTTTTTCAGGGGTACGCACCGAGCTATTGGTCTTGCTAGGCTTGACTTTGTTGTTTCTAACAATTGCTTCGATGCGCTTTAAATGGCATGAGGAATAGGCTTTTCTCGTTCCCACGCAGAGCGTGGGAGCGAGAGTATATACCGTTAGTGAGAGGAGTATGAACCGTCGATTATTTACTCAGTTGGCTTTTTTAACGACTGGCTTGGCTTCATTTTGGGCTGACGCTAACGCTAAGCAAAAAGTGGAGCCGCGCCAAGCTCAAGCAATGGAACAAGCTCTGCAAGCGCATAAGGCATTTATGGCGATTGACGGTGTACAAATGATGGGCGAAGAGCATATCGCTATGTTGTTGTACCCGGGCTTTACCGCATTGGACTTAGTCGGGCCACAATATATTTTTGCCAGCTTAATGGGGGCGAATGTGCATTTAGTATCGCCGACGCCGGATTTGGCGCCAGTGCAATGCGATACCGGCTTTATGATTGTGCCAACCATTACCCAACAAGACTTACCTGAGAAGCTGGATTTATTATTTTTGCCGGGTAGCGCGAGTGGCGTGTTGCAAGCGATGAAAAACGACACATTTATCGACTTTATCAGGACTAAAGCCCAGCACAGTCGGTTTGTTACCAGTGTTTGTACCGGCAGTTTGTTATTAGGCAAGGCTGGTTTATTAAAGGGTAAGAAAGCGAGTTCACATTGGGTTACGTTAGATTTGTTAGCCAAACTCGGTGCGATGCCGGTGCAACAACGCGTGGTTTGGGATGGCAATATCATTACCGGCGGTGGTGTCACGGCAGGTATGGATTATGGCTTAGAAGTGGCGGCAGCATTACGCGGTAGAAAATATGCCGAGGCCCTGCAATTGCAAGCAGAATACGATCCGCATCCGCCGTTTGATGTGGGTTCGCCTGATAAAGCTGATCCTGTGGTTAAAAACATGGTGGAAAGTATGTTTGCGCCGCTGCATGTGAAATTGGAGTTAGAGCTTTGAGAGTGAGACGTTAATGGAACGGTTTTTTGACAGTGCAGCTAGGCTGTTTTCGGCAGTACCCGATGTGATGATTCGTCGGCGTTGGTGGGTGTTGACGCTGTTATTGATATTAACAGGTGTGATGTTAGTGGGCGTGGTGACACGCTCAAGTATTAACACGGCAGCGAATAGTTTTTTAAATCCTGATGACCCTGCGATTGTTGCGTTAAATAAATTTCGTGATCAGTTTGGTAGTGATGATGCCGTAGTTTTAGTCTATCGCGCTAAAGACGGCGATGTATTTTCTAAAGCGTCGCTAGCGGCGGTACAGGCGTTAACCAACGATTTGGAGCGCTGGCAAGATTTGCCTAAGGATAAATTTGTCGATGCTAAAGGCAAACCCGTTAAAACCGATGAGCTAGCGCATTTACGCCGCGTACAGTCCTTAGCGACGCTACGCATTCAATTCGCTAATGGCGACACCTTGAATTCAGCGCGGTTAGTGCCAAAAGTGTTACCAGAGCGTGCCGAGGAATTAGCTAAGATTAAAGCGACGGCGTTAGCGCAAGCGGATTATAAACGCGCGTTTTATTCAGAGGATGGGCGTTTTGCTGCGCTTATCGTGCAAACCGACTTTGGTTCTAAGCCGAGTAAAGACTATGTGCCTGCGGCTTCTGACCAGCAAATCCAACTAGATGATAGCTTTGCTTACCTTGATAGTGCAGATAAGGGGTTAGCGGTCGATAAAAGCGCCGAAGTGCAAGCGATTACTTACGATAAAGTCGATAACTTTGTTTACGCAAGCTTTGTTAAAGCCGTTAAAGCGATTTATGCACCGTATCAACAACAGCTTGAGTTTTATCCCGTCGGTTTACCGCCGCTGATGGAATTTGTGCAGCAAGTATTAGCTCAATCAGCGAGCCTAAATTTAGCCATGATTGCGATTAATATCGTGTTGTTATGGGTATTGTTTCGCTCGTTTAGCGCGGTGTTTTGGCCGATTATCACGATAGTGCTCAGTATTTTATGGACAGTTGGCATGACGGCATGGATAGGGCAGAGCTTATCGACCATGATTAGCTTAACCGTGATGCTGGTGTTTGTTTGTGGTATGGCCGATTGCATCCATGTGATTAGCCTTTATATCAATAAGCGGCGTGATGGCGCGATGCATAGGCGGGCGTTATCGAATGCGTATGCCGAAACCGGTTTACCGATGTTGATTACCGGCGTGACTAATATGACCGGTACGCTGTCGTTATTGACGTCAGAATTTTATCCCATTCGTGTGTTTGCCGGGATGTCCTCATTAGGCGTGGGGTTAGCTTTTGGTTTTACCATGGTGTTATTACCAATTTTAATGGATTTTTGGCATCCTGAGCCTGTTGCTAAACCACTCACTGGTTGGCGGCAAAAGCTAAGCGGATTTTTTACCAAACATTGGCAAACTTTATCCACTCAAGCCCGTTATGCGGTGTTTGCCGTGTATTTAGTGTTGGTCATGTTAGTGTTAGGTTTAAAAGCCGGTGGCTTTATTGCGGTTATTTCTACGTTGGCATTGCTTATCCGTTGTTATCAATGGCCGCTGTTAAATGCGCTGCCTAAGGTGACGGCGCGTGGCTATTTAGGCATTTTATTGGTGTTTAGTATGGTCGTAGGCACCTGTTGGTATGGCGAAAGCCAAATTCGCGTCGATTCTAATATTATGGAATTAACCCGAGAAGGTAGCGAGATTAGAACCTCGTTCGCGATGGCCGACCAGCATTTAGCCGGTACGCAGTCTATGGAAATCATGTTGGATACGGGTAGTGCCGATGGTGTGTCTGACCCTGTGATTTTATCTAAAATCGATACGCTGCAAAAAACCTTGCTTGAGCGCTATCCTAAGCAAGTCAGCCGTACTTATTCATTAGCGAATATTGTTAAAAATACTAACCAGATTATGCACGAGGATGACACGGCGTATTATCAGATTCCCGATGATAAGCAGCTTATCTCGCAGCTATTGTATTTGTTTAATAGCGCTAATCCAGCCGATAGACGTAGCGTCGTATCGGATGACTATAGCAAAACCCATATCAGCGTGAATGTCTATAGCGCCGGTTCTGAGCAATACCAAACGTTTTTTACCGAGGTAAACCAGCTATTAGAGCAAGCGTTTGCCGATGCCAAACAAACCTATCCGAAATTACAAGTGACCTTAACCGGTACAGTGCCGTTAGCGATGCGCACCCAAGCGATTATTGCCCATTCGCAATATGACAGTTTCTTGTTGGCGTTAGCGGTGATTAGCGTAATTATTTTCTTAACCCTAGGCTCGGTGCAAGCCGGATTAATATCTTTAATACCTAATGTGATACCGGCGTTGTTTACCTATGGCTTAATGGGCTTGTTAGATATTCCGTTAGATACCGATACCTTATTGCTTGCGCCGGTGATTATTGGTTTAGCGGTTGATGACACGATTCATTTTATGACGCATTACCGCGTGTCGTTATTTAAAACTCGTAATATGGCACACTCATTAAAACATACAATTACCGAAGTAGGCCCTTCGGTGTTATTTACCGGGATGATTCTAGGTTTAGGCTTCTCGGTGCAAATGTTCTCTGAGTATCTAGGCACGGCTAAAATGGGTATTTTTGGTGGTTTGGCGATTTTTGTCGGTATTTTGTGTGAGTTATTGTTGTTGCCGTCGCTATTGCTGCTGTTTAAACCCCGGTTTGGTTTAAAAGATGTTGCTGATAAGCCGGTTAGTGAACTGGCGAAAGCTGGATATTCTTAACATAAAGCTTCGCGATAGCGACTCAAAATTTTACGATCTTGGTTTTAACAACAGGTTTGTTTTTAGCTATCCAGACAAAAACACCATACTTATGATGTTGTGAGTGATAAAGAATGAAAAAAACACTATTAAATAAAACCTTACTAATCCTGTTGTGCTTAATGGCACCATGGGTGCAAGCTGAGCCTACGGGCCGGGAAATCTTGGATAAAATGACGGATTTTCAACGCAGCATTACCGATTCGGCATTTGTGAAGTCCA
>CAWUNX010000167.1:0-8065 GCA_963923905.1 uncultured Methylocucumis sp. | reverse complement strand
ATTCACCCTTCTTAAATTTTAAGACTGGGGGTTTTAAATTTCGGAAATAGCCCAAACTTCCATATTACCTAGATGCGCCGCTAAAATTAATACGCCTTGACCGCGCTCTACACACTCAATCACCGCTTCTCGACCATGATAATCTACATCTTGCACGCGAATCGTACCGCTCCATGCGGCTAACTTATCAATAATAATATTGGCAAAGTTAACAAAATGCTTATAACTATCCCAATAAGAACCGCTTATGCCATGAGCTGACGGTAAGTAGGCTGAAACTCTACGCAAATAATCACGACTAGCCTGACGACCTACCGAATTGAATAACCAGTAATAACTGACCACTGGATACAAAAACACCTGTAACACCCGACGCCCAAACCATAAATAAACCTTCAGCAACGCATGCATACCCCATATCACGCCCCGCTCTTCTAATTGCGCCCAATGTTGTTTCATCGCCAATGCCTTGCTAACAAACGCGGCAAGCGCCATAACATGCCAAAAAACAATTGCGCATGTTTTTTTGAAATCAATACATTGTCTTCTAGCATTCTAAAATGCGATACACCGTCTAGTGGATATTGCACTGCTGTGTCGATATTCACTACATCAAGCCCTTGCCAATACAAACGCACGACAATATCAATATCAAAATCCATACCTTGCCCTATTTGAGCCGAAGCCAATAAGGTATCGACCGCCGCTAATGGATAACAACGAAACCCACACATACCATCGGCAATGTCAAACGATAAAGTATTAATCCAAATCCACACATTAGTGATTTGACGGCCATACACTCTTTTTTTCGGCGCACTGGCATCAAACAACGGACGCCCTAAGATTAATTTATCAGGCTCAGCCTCGCTCGCTGCTAGAAATCGGCTAATATCATCACGCTGATGCTGACCATCGGCATCAATTTGAATGGCATGAGTAAAACCTTGCGCCAGCGCCAAGCGAAATCCAGTGATTACCGCCGCGCCTTTACCGCTATTTTGACGATGTTCATGCAAAATCACCCAGTTGCATTCTTTATCGGCAAGCGTTCTTAGCACCGCTGTACACGCTTCAGAGCTGCCATCATTAATTAAAAAGCACGGCAGCTTAAACTTTTTAATATCGCTGACCACTTGTGCAATGGCTTCATGGTGGTTGTAAACCGGAATAATAAGACAAGGCTTCATGGCTCTACTCTATATAATAAACGCCCTGAACTATGGGACTCGGTTGGCGTAGTAAAATTAAACGACAATTTGCCGGTCTCAGGTTGCCATTGTAATTGCAACTTTAAGGCATCATCAGGGCGGATAATTTTTTTAAATTTAACCGCTTCTAAACATAAAAAGGGCCGCTTGAACGCAAAAAATAATTTGCCATACTGTTCAACCCACGCCACCTGCGTGACACCGGGCAAAATAGGATAAGTAGGAAAATGCCCTTGGAAATGCGCTAAACTGGCTTGTATATGCAAATCCAGCTCTACACGGCTATCTTGTTGGTGACAATAGACTAAATAAGGTGTGGCATGATGAGACAGCGATAATAACCCGTTAATCAGTTCATGATTGATTTTACCATGAGCCGTCAGCGGTAACTGATTCATAAAGACCCATCGTCTTGGCAACACAATGGCTTCAAATAACGCTAGCAACGGTTGCTTAAGCTGTTTAATAAAAGCGAGCTTGCCTAGGCTGCGTAATTGAACGAGGCCTTGTTCAGTTAATACCACCACCGCAGCAATGCAATCACGCTTATCGCTCCATAATAAACAATGCGCTTCTGCAACCCAGTCAGACTGTAATAACGCCTGCTCCAACTCGGTTAACGATAAGCGCTTTTCTTCTACTTTAACCACTCTATCCAGACGACCTAACAAACTAAAGCGCCCATCGTTGTGTAATTCAAGCCTATCATCTAATAGTAATGGAGTATCGCTAGGGAGATAAGGCGATGTTAAACAGTGGCGCTGCTCACTAGATTCTACTAGCTTGATAGCGGGAAACGGCTGCCATAACACGTCTTGCACCGGCACCCGCCAAGCAATGCCGCCAGTTTCAGAACTGCCGTAAACTTCCACCAGTTTTTGTTTGCCTAAGTCATAAACACGCTCAGCAACCTCAAGCGCTAACACACCACCGGAACTAAAAATCAATTGCAGATTATTAATACTTTTCCAAGGACTATGCTCGTCTAAGCGCTTTAACTGCGCAGGACTCGCTATCCAATAAGACCGATGATTAGCGCCGGCTAATAGCGCTTCTGGACTTGAATACATGCGACTATGAAAACAACGACCACTGGCTAAAGGCCATAACACCCGAAACAATAAGCCATAAATATGTTGATGACTGACTGTCGCCAACGCTTGAGCGTCTGCTAATGACTCACCCCATTGCTGTTCTAACGCGGAAACCTCATTATTAAGCTGCCAAAGTGCCTTATAAATGGTTTTTGCTTGTCCAGAAGAACCCGACGTAAACAACACCAATTCCGTGTGCATTAAATCTAAGCTCGACAAAGCATAAGCGCTCATTCTGTCATCATACTCTATCACTTCAACATTTTGTGTCTCAGGCCAATCGCCTACTAGCTGGCAACCTTGTTGTTGCAGCTTAACAGCCGTAGCAGCCTTATTATTAGCGGCTAACCATACCGTTTTGCCACTATGCCAACACGCATACAGCATTACAATAAAAGGATAAGCCTGCTCATAATAAAGCGCATACGCATTGTCAGAGCGTTGCGACAAAAAACTAGCGGCTTTAGCCACATTACTCACAAACTCGGTATGCGTCAGCCATTGTCCCTGATGCCAAGCGACAATACGGCCATTGTTTTCGGGCAGCGCGCAATGCGACAACGGCGTTATCATGGGATTAACGGACATGTTCTTGTGTTTTAACACGAACCCAATATTCTGCAGCCATTAATAACGCAGTGAGCACATAGGAAATAAAGCCATTATAGAGGCTCCACCAGAAGAAACTGCCCCAAAGTGCAGTGTATAAAGCGATGAAGCTATTGATAGCCAAAAACACGCACCACACATAAGTCACTTTACGGGTATAGCGAACACCTTGTTCTGGCAAATTAGGATGTTGTAATCTAGCAATGCGCTCAATAATAGGCGGCGGGAAAATGAGACTTGCGGCAAACAGACCAAAAAAGCCAAAGTCAATTAAAACAGGATAAAAACGCAGACTCAGCTCAGTGTTTTGCCAAGCCGCAAAAGCACAGTAGGCAATCGCTACAAGTAACAACGACTTCTGCCAATGTACGCTATGCCCCAACAACATGAAGCGAAGCACTAATAGTAGCAGTAACAATGCAGCAATTTGCCAAGGAGCAATAAAGGTTATAGCCCAAAACACGGCAAAGGGATAAATAACCACTAATGCCCCAATCGCACTATTCAACCAACGATTCATCAGGCGTTTGTTAGCTTAAATATGGCTTCGACCACATCAGCAATGGTTAACGAGTGTTTAAAATCATCGGCTCTAAGCTCACGGCCTATAGTATCTCTAAGCTTAACAATCATATCGACAGCGTCGATACTATCAAAATCTAAGTCTTCATAAAGCCGTGCGTCTAATGTAATTCGCTGCTCATCTAGTTCAAACATATCAGCCATAATGTGTTGAACCATCAGTAAAATTTCATCTCGCGACATTATTGCGCACTCCGTTGCTGTTCGTCTTGAATAAAGCGCGTTAAATTAGCCACCGACGCAAAAATCAACTCGACATTATCTTTTTCTGCATCAATGCGAACATCATATTTTTTTCTAATCGCCAAGCCCAACTCTAAGGCATCAATGGAATCCAAACCTAAACCACTATTAAATAAGGCTTCCTGGCTATTTATATCGGTTATACTCATTCCCTCTAAAGCGAGTGAATCAATGATGAGTTGTTTTATTTCATCTTCCATTACGCTCATGAAATTCTCTATACTGAGTAAAATACTCTTTTAAATAAGTGTTAAATCTGCGCACAGCGACGCTTTTAGGGGTAATTTCAACAAAGTCCTTGAGTATTTCGTCATTTACCCTCATAGACAGATGGAATTTTCGCTCAGGTATTTCAAACCACTTCTCAGCTTTGGTTAACGTACTGGGTACGCAATGCAAAATAACCGGCGTTACTAGCACATTAGCTTGCAAAGCTATCGCAGCCGCACCCCGATAAAATTTGTAGTCAACATCTGGCACGGTTCTCGTACTTTCAGGAAAAATAATCATAATCCCGCCCGCTTGCAAATACTCTACGCAGTTAGCAATCATCGTCTCTGGGTCTTCATTGCTAATGTAACCCGCATAAGCAATAGACCCGCGCATACAAGGATTTTTGCATAACTGACTTTTAACAATACAACTGGCATAAGGAATTCTGCTAAGCAAAAACACAATATCAATTAACGTAGGATGATTCGCTAAAATCAGCTGTCCAGGCCGGTTAAGTTTTTCCAACCCATCAATTTCATAGGTCATGATACCTAGCCTACACATCATATTGATAAAAATAGCAAAGCTATGATGTACGCATTTCTGCGCACGCTGTCGTTTAGCCTTAGCGTCACCGGGTAAAAGACCCAATATCGGAAAAACCAATACCCATAATAAAAAACCGCCTATGCCAAAAACACTAAAACTCCAACCTGTCGCTAACAAACGCCAATAATAGTTAAATGACTTTTTCATAATTTTTGCCATCTCCAGGTTTGTCTAGGCGTGTTAATTTCTAATATAGACTCAGCCCCAGACATAAATTCGACAAACAGCGCAACATGTTGCGGTTGCTCGCTTTGGCAACCTAATGATGGAGTTTTACTAAAGCACATCGCGCACCCCTCCCCGCTGCGACTAAGTCGTAGCGCAACCGCGCTACGTTGCGCACAGCCCATCAAAAACGGTTGTGTCGGGTAAAAGCTAGGCATAGGTTCATCATAAAAGACCACCAAGACTTCTTCAGCACCTTCATGTAACAAACCCAATGCCTCAACAAAAGCCGGTGCAATGCCGTCCGCCCCAGGACTTAACACCGTTATCTCAGACGTATTACCTAGCATCATAGAAAACAACCCAGCAATTGCATTATGCACCGATAAACTAAATGCCGTAGGCGAAATCTCGCCGTCTCTGTCAAGCGTTGTTAACATCGCTAATGACGCTGTCAATTCACCGTAAGCTGAGCTAAACACAACTGGACACAGGCTTAGATTGCCGCAGCCCGCTATTGCCGCAAAAACCGAGCTAGCCAATGGACTTAGGCGGCGTTTTAAATGAAGCGGAATATTTTCAAGCGTTGGCACTAGTGCTTCGTTAGAGACTGGTGGCCAGACCGACCAAGCCTTCACTATGAATTGAGATGACATATTGACTATGAAGTAATGGAATAGAGTTATTTTGCTATAGTTTAACTAACGTGCATAATTTTACTTCATATAAGCGCAGGGTGGGCTGTGCGCACCTTTTTCATTGATTTTTAATGATAACTTATAAAGGTACGCACAGCCCACCTACCTAAAAACCGAAAACTTGACCGTTTATCAGTTGACAACCGATATCAATAAATCACGCTTAAACGCTTGTATCTCAGAAGCAATACCTAAGACGATTAAAATATCACCCGCATCTAAATGGTGTTCCGTACCATCAATAGCAAAAAATATTTGCTCGCCAAGCTCTTTATCGACCACGCCTATCAGCAATAAATTATGGCTAGTATTAAGATTTAACTCACGGATATGTGTATTGGCTAAATAAGACCCAGCAGGAATTTCGACTTGCGCTAAGTTCAAGTCTTGTTGCCCGAATACCGTGTGATCTAATATCGTTGAAATATCAGGGCGTATCAGCATTTCATGAGTTTTCTGACCACAAATTTCGTAGGGGTCAATAATCTTATTTGCCCCAGCCGCTAACAGCTTTTCCGCCGCATCTGGGGACTCAACCATCGCAATAATCGTTAGCCCTGGATCTAACGCCCGCGCTGAAAGCGTTAAAAAAACATTATCTGAATCACTAGGGTAAAAACAGAAAATCACATCAATCGTACTGCCAATGCCTAATGCATCAAGCTGCCCATCATTACGAAAATCCAACATTCGCGCAGGATAACCCAAGTTAGCGACCATCGTTGCTTCGTTCGAATTTTGCGCAACAAACACGACCTTGTTTAAACTTTGTTGCAATCTCGCCATAACTTCCAGCGCCATGACGCTATAACCAAATACCGCAATTGATTTCATAATGCTCTCTTAGCGAGGCCACTTAAGCGCAGTTGATCACGAAAATACTCAATACTCACTTCTCGCCCTAACAACAATAGTAAATCTCCGGCTTGTAAAACAAAATTTAAATCGGGATTAAAATAAAAATGTCTATGACTGACTTGATAACGGTACTTATGTTGGCTATGGATAGGATTGGCACTAATCACGCCAACCAGTATCAACTTTTTCTCAGGAAAATTAATAGTCGCTAGATTTTGATGCTGTAACCAAGAATTAGCAGGAATCTCAACCGTTTCCATAATACATTGTTTTTCCTGACGTAAAATACCAAAAATAGCCTCAAAAGCCACTGGTTGCCCAACATACTCAGCAGCAACTAAGCCGGCAATTTGATAAGGCTGAATAACATCATTAGCACCGGCTTGATACAATTTCTTAATATTTTCACGTTGATTAGCCCGTGAAATAATGCGTATAGAGGGGTTCAAAAAACGACTGGTTAATGTGATATACACATTGACCACATCATTACCTGTCGTACACAACACCGCATTCGCGCCATGCAAAATACCCGCATGGGTTAACACACTGTTTTTACTCGCATCGTCTTGAATCACTAAATAACCTAACTGCTTAGCTTTCAATGCATTCGTCACATCATTGTCAATTACAACAAAACGCTGCTTATCTTTAGCCAACTGCTTAGCGATATGCTCACCTACTCGACCAAAACCGCAAATAATCACAAATTCGTGAAAACGTTTTAGCTCGTTATAAGTGCGATTTTCGCGCATGTCTTGCATTTTATCGTTAAATGCCGACACCATGATTGACGTTAAAAACGAAAATACACCTAAGCCGCTTAAAATGATACACATCGCCACTAAACGCCCACCTGGCGTATGCGGTGCTATATCGCCATAACCCACCGTCGATACGGTCACCATCGTAAAGTAAACAGCATCAAACAAGCTTTGTACTTCTGGATTATGATTCGGTTTTTCAAACAGATAAATAGCGGTGCTACCGATGAAAACCACAAAGCTTAAAAATAAAGCCAGGGTGAATAACTCAAAGCGCTTACTGGCTAATACCTCAGTAAATAATTTTAGGCTATTCAGGTAGCGAAATAATTTGAATAAGCGAAAAATCAAAAATAACCGCAGAATTCGCAACGGTCGATAACTAGGCAAAATCGCTAATAAATCAATTATCGCTAATGGCGAAAACGCATAGCGAAGTTTTTGCTTGAAAATTTGTTTTAAAACCGTGCTGATTTTGAAAGGAATATTCAGATATTGGGTTTTCTCGAAATGAGTGATAACCAGTTTATGGCAATCGTTATAAAGCCAAGCGCGTAGTAAATACTCAATGATAAACACCGTTACTACGCTTTGCTCAAACGCAATACCTAATTCAGTTAACGGTTTATCGACTTCATAGATTAATAAACCCACGCTAAAAATCACTAAGCCAATCATCACAATATCAAAGTTTGACTTCAACCGACTATCGGGATTTTCTAATAAATCGTAAAAAAAACGCTTACACCGTTGATAGCGCTTAGAATTTTTCAGCGCATACGCAGAAGCCACCAAGAGTCGAGTCGCCATATAACTGATAGCACAAAGAGGTTTAAAAGGTAGGCGATTATAAGGCGAAAACAGATAAATGCAGGGACGTTTGGCGGGATTTTTTTCAAAGGCGCAGTTAACGATCACTACGCCTTTGTCTTAATGTGTTAAAGCTTAGCGAAAAAAATGGTGTAAAACACAACGGCTACCACCATTAAGCCAAAATAACCATAGCTGTCTCTTATACA
>CAWUNX010000166.1:0-8089 GCA_963923905.1 uncultured Methylocucumis sp. | reverse complement strand
ATTTATCGCTTTTCTATTGAAATAATTAAGATTATTTTTTTGCCTGTCTTGCCAAACCTTAGACGTTGCCTCTGTTAAAACATTTTTAGGTCTATAAACGCACCATATTGACGCAAAAAACACCTAGTTTAGTGCAGCCAGCTTTTAATTTTACACCACCAATTTTGGGCTATGCTCTTATAAACGAGACAACACCAAGTAGGGACAGGGCGTTTAGAGTTCAGGTGTTGGCAGCAGGGATGCTGCCGCCAAGCCTACACGGATGTATTTACGGCGTCCTGCGCGCTGAATGCCCTGTTCCTACCTAAGTTGGTAGCCCAACTTTGAATAATAACCTTAACTCATTTATTATCAGCGCTGAAATACCAAACTACTCTTAACACCAGGGGTTATTATGGGGAAAATGCTTCTTAAGCTGTGTATATTGGTTGTAAGCGTCACCATTAGTAGCAATGTTCACGCTAAGAACACGCGACTCTTTATCTTATCGGGACAATCGAATATGGTTGGACTCAATCCAGACTTAAGTTTTACTCCTATGCTGCAACACGCATTCCCCCATGATGATATCATCGTTATCAAAGATGCTGAAAACGGTCAGCCCATTCGCTGTTGGTATAAACAAGCCCCGCCCCAGCCTGAACAACACATACTTCCTGTGGGCTTTTTATATAAACGTCTTATCAGCAAAGTTAAAGCCAGCTTGAGCAACAAACAACCGCAAACCATTGCATTTATTTGGATGCAAGGTGAACGTGATGCTATAGAGCATCACGGCAATCGTTATGGCGGCGACTTAGAGGGCTTAATACAACAATTGCAACATGATTTAGGGCGCGACGATATTGCTATTGTCATAGGACGTTTAAGTGATTTTGGCTTAAAAGAACACCAATATCATGAAGAATGGGAAAAAATTCGTCATAGCCAAGTCAGAGTTGCTGGAGCAAATTCCCTTAGAACTTGGGTAGATACAGATGACTTAAACGGTGCACACGACGATTTGCATTACACCGCCGAAGGTTATCAACAATTCGGTACACGGCTTGCCCAAGCCGCTATTCATCTCATTAACCAACGCCAACAACCCTATGCCAGTCGATGATAATTACATGGTTTTAAGTTACCCACGCTTAAATCGCTTAAAAACGTCGCTTGCTATTGCACAAGCCAGTACCTTACTCGCCGAGCTGCAACGCGAAATTGAAGACACCGTTTCTCATGACCAAGCCAAACGAGTCACTTACTTAACCGAACTGTTTTCCCGCATCCATAGAGAATTATTCGTCGATTGGAAAGACCAAGCCACGGTAAGCCATAGACCTGGCGCGATGCCAGATGCCGACAAGCGTCAGCTATTCCGCATTACGATTGAGCGCTTAGTATTAGACGATGAGGACAACCAAGATACCGCCATTTTCGATAACAACGGCTTTGTGATTTTTACGATGAATATTGCCGAACGCTTAAGTATTTTCTACCAAAAAATGCGCGCGGTTAGACCGTTTCATTATGGTAACCAAATAACGCTAGACTTTTTTATGGTGGCTTTAGGTAACTTACCTGCATTTAAAAGCGTTTATCCACAAGCGATAGATTTTAGACGACTCAAAGCCAACGATGCCGCAGCCTTACACGATTTAACCAGCTCACATGATGCCGTCACTAACGCGTTTGAAAATGCATTAAATCCGCTACTACTAAAAAGTTTACCCAACACTGCCAATGGCTACGGCAAATGGCCGGAAAATCGTAAATTCGTATTAGGTATCCCTTTTTTATCACATACTACCGAGCAAGGCGTAGACTGCTTAGTGACCATTAACGGTGGTTTAGTGCCGCTAGCAAAACTTAGAATCGACTTATTCTTAGCGGGCAAGCAATTTGCGGATTACCCAGCTGAACTGACCGAGCCCGTCATCGGCTATTTACCCGGCACAGAACATTTACGCCGCCCCAAAATCACTCAACTCGATGGCATACGCTTACCTAGCAATGGTAGCGCACCGTTATTTTGCTTAGATATTAATATCTTATCCGGTTTACGCGCACCCGGTCATACCGAGTTATTGCTACTATTAAAGCAGTGCCTAGGTGAACAAGCGACCATTTTTGAGCTCGCTAATAATGATGGCTTAAAACAGCGCTTATTAGCCGAAGCAGGCAATGATGCCAGACTGCAACGCGGTGTAGAAATCGCTTATGAGCGTATTAGTTATATTGCCAGTAAATTAGAAGCCGCTAAGACAGCGATATTTAATGGTAAAACGCCGGTCAGCCACCCACATTTATTTATGAGCATGGGCGGAGCGGGTTCAGGAAAAACTGCCGTGGAAGAACTTGCCGCTGCGGTATGTGGCGATAACTTTGTCATTGCTTCGCTCGATGAATTCCGTAAGCTCAGTGATTTATACAGTGTATTAACCGCTGCCAGCCATCACAGCGACGACTATACCTTTGTCGAGCCATTTGCCAACCGGCTACGCGCTTTAGTATCCCGCCATGCACGCGCCAATCGTATTAATATTTTGTATGACGGTACTGGCATACCTTATACACCGCGTTATGAAGAAATCATCCAAGCCTTTGCTAGCGCTGGATTTGCCACGCAGTTAACGGCAATAGATGCTTTTTTGGTGAAACCGGATGGGCCTATTTATTTACCTTACTCATCGGTTATCGAACGTGTGCAAAAACGCTTCATCAAAAATGATAGAGCCTTGCCTTGGGTGGTGACCATTGATAAGCATATTCGCGCGCCCGGCTCGTTTATTACCGCATTACAGCATTCAGCGTTAAAAAAAATCGCTTTGTTTGCCAATGACGGTGCGGTCGATCAACATTATTTAGTAGCGGAAAGTTTTGATTTCAACGACGAAGAAATCCGAGCCATGCAACGCCATCAACTCATGGCTCGCTTAAGCGACTATTTCTCTCTGTTAATACGTCAACACACGCTTTCTGTGTTAAAGCGACTCGCTCACCACGATCAAGCACTCATAACGGCTTTACTAAACCGTAATCCCGAATTCACCGAAGCCAATTTAGGTTATTTGGTTTATCACAGCGGCCAAACCTATCGTGTGTTAGCAATTTATAACCTGCGACGCATGGTTGATTTCATCGAAAAACGCCAATTAAATCCAAATGCATCAGGCCAAGAAGGCCTATTATTCAAACCAGACTCATTAGCCTTCCATGTGAATCCTACAACTGCGACACCTTGGTTGACGACATTACAAGAGGATCACCCACTTGTAACACCACCGTATATTCATGATGCTCAGCCTTAGTCTCTAACACTTTATGTCCGTTAATCCGACACCACGCGGGAATATCTTGCAGCAAACCAGGGTCGGTACCGACGACTTCTAATACCGTACCCGATGTTAATTGTTTAACTTTATCTTGAGTGCGAATAACCGGTAATGGACATAACAAGCGACGAGTGTTGAGAAATTCTTTCATAATTTAGAAAACATCAAGAATAAACAAGCGTGTACTTTAATTAGTTAACGCATAATTGAGAAAATGAATGCAGCCCTAGCTCATACAACAAGCGCAACACTCTTTATTGCGTAGGAGGAGAATAGATTTTACCAACACAGCCCTAATCGGGCATGGAAAAAAGCAGAAAGAGTCGGCCTGTAAGCCGGGTTCTGTCGAGAACAGCCATTCATCTAGGCTAGAAGTCACCTTATAGCTCAAGCAATCTACCCAGGAACCGCGCGGGCCACGCGTATGTTCCTCTATTTGATCTTGCTCCGAGTGGGGTTTACCATGCCACCCCTGTTACCAGTTGCGCGGTGCGCTCTTACCGCACCTTTTCACCCTTACCCATCATTTCTGATAGGCGGTTTATTTTCTGCGGCACTTTCCGTAGGCTCACACCTCCCAGGCGTTACCTGGCACTCTGCCCAATGGAGCCCGGACTTTCCTCCATTTTATCTTAACGATAAAACAGCGACTGTTCAGCCAACTCTTTCTAAGTAAATTTTAACATACTAATGCGTTTCTTAGCGGTTTTTGTATGCAATTTGCATAGTAAACTTTCATTCAGTATTTTTTTTGCAACAGCAATGCTTGTTGATACAACGATTTCTTTCTAGCACCAGTTATTTCTGCCGCTAACGCTACCGCCGTCTTAATAGAGCATTCTTTTAGCAAAATCGCTAACACTTTGCTTTGTTCTTCCGTAAGCACCGAATCTTTATCGTTGCGCTCTAATCCTGCAACAATCACAACAAATTCGCCTTTAGTCATATCAGAATCGCTCTCTACTCGCTCTATCGCTTGCCCTACCGTTGTCTTGACTATAGTTTCATGAATTTTTGTCATTTCTCGTGCAATTACAATTTCGCGACTAGGCGACACGATTTCAGCTAAATCATATAACGACGCTAAGATTCTATGGCTAGACTCATAAAATACCCAGGTGTAAGCTAACTCTGCCCTTTCAGCAAAAAATGTTTTACGTGCTGATGAGGTTCGTGGTGAAAAGCCCTCAAAGCTAAAACGCGACATGGCCATACCTGATACCGATAATGCCGCAATTAACGCACATGCACCTGGAATCGGTACAACGGAAAAACCTTTTTCTTTTGCTTGCTTGACTAAGGGCATACCGGGGTCGCTGACTAACGGCGTTCCAGCATCAGAGACTAAGGCAATAGAATCCCCTTGAGCCAATTTCTCAAGCACGATTAAGGCTGCTTTTTCTTCATTATGCTCATGTAGAGACATGACTTTATTGTTAATTTGGTACGTGTGTAATAACATTTTGATATGCCGAGTATCTTCAGCGGCTATTAAATCAACTTGCTTCAATGTCTCAACTGCTCTAAAACTTATATCCGCCAAATTACCAATCGGCGTTGCCACCACATATAACTTACCTAGTTCAGTCGTCATAACTTATCCTCAATTAAAGCTCGGTTGCTTATGCCTATAAAGAAAAATGCTCATTTACTTCGTGGCGAATTCGCTGAAAATCAAGCATTACATTTTTTGCTTAATGCCGGCTTAGTCTTAGTCGAAAAAAACTTTCGCTGCAAAGTTGGAGAAATTGATTTAATCATGCGGGAGAAAGACGCGCTGGTCATCACGGAAGTCAGATATCGCAAATCAGATCGTTTTGGCAGTGCCGCCGAAAGCATCACAGCAACCAAGCAATCGCGTATAATAGCCGCTACACATTATTATCTATCGCTCAAACCCCATCATAAAGCGATACGCTTTGATGTCGTAGCCATTTCGGGTGACAACCACATTAATTGGATTAAAAACGCCTTTTAGAGCAATGAGTTTACAAGATAGAATTATTAGTCATTTTTCCGATAGCCAACAAATTCAGCAAGACAGTTTAAGCAGCTTAACCGAAATTATTGAATTTGCTGCACAACGACTCGTGTCAACACTGCTTAACGACAAAAAAATATTAGTATGCGCGCATGGCCGAGCTATTGCTTGCGCTCAGCTATTAGTCAGCGCATTACTCAATCAATACGAGAGAGAGCGGCCTGCCTTACCTATTATCGCTTTATACAATGATTCTGTTACCATGACAGCAATAGCAGGGGATTATCATTTTGATGATATATTTTCAAAACAAATTAGAACGTTAGGGCAAACAGGCGACATTTTAGTAGCTTATTCTGACGGGCAACAAATGAGTAATTTGGCTAAAGCCATTAATGTTGCGCATGATAAAGAAATTTCCGTCATTGCTTTTACTAGCAGTAACGAAACCATGTTATCTACTTTATTAGATGAAACCGATATTGAACTACATATACCGACAAGCCATAGCGCTTATGCTCTCGAATCGCAAGTATTGATTACCCATTGCTTGTGCGACTTAATCGATCATCAACTTTTTGGCTAACGTATGATTAGAATTATTTTATTGACTATCATAGTCTTAACAGCAAGTTCATGTAGTCATCATGTACAAAATGCCCCAGGTGACGTGGGTCACCTAGCCTTGCATGATAGACGCCCTATTGAAATAATCGAAACAGATCAAACGATTGAACAAGACGGCTATGAGGAGTTACAAGAACAAGCAGAACTAATGGCCGCGTCAACGATTAAAATTAAGGCTTATAATAAAACAGTATTAGTGGCAGGCGTGGCACTTAACCAAAAAGTTAAAAACGATATTATCACAACCATACGCAATATTGATGACGTTAAACTGGTGCATGACCACATCACAATTGCTGAATTACCGCTACCCGAAAGCCAATATAACGATGAGCAGATTAGCAATACGATGGTATCGGCTTTAAACCAAATACAAACACTTCCTGATTTTGAACCACAAATGGTTAAAGTCGTTACTATGCAGTCTACAGTCTATTTAATGGGACAACTTCATAGAAACGAGGGGCAAGTCGTGATTAACGTTGTTAGACATGTTCCCAATATCAATAAAATAATCGCGCTTTTTGAATATTTAGACTAACTACAAAACAAAAACCCCACATATTAAACAATATGTGGGGTTTTAGATTTTTTATTAGCAGTATTTTATTCAGATCTGCCGACTAATTCGACATAAGCCATAGGAGCATCGTCACCTGGTCTGAAGCCGCATTTCATGATTCTTAGATAACCACCGTTACGTTCTTTATAACGTGGACCTAATTCATTAAATAACTTAGTCACAACTTCACGGTCACGTAATCTGGCAAACGCTAAACGGCGCTTAGCAACACTGTCATCTTTTGACAATGTAATCAGTGGCTCAGCAAACATTCTTAATTCTTTAGCTTTAGGCAATGTCGTCTTAATTAATTCATGCTTAAATAAGGAATTAGCCATATTACTAAACAAAGCCTTACGATGGCTGCTGTTAATATTAAATTTTCTACCTGTTTTGCGATGTCTCATTGATATAACCTATGAATTAACTGAATGAGATTGATCGGCTAAATTCTCAGGTGGCCAATTCTCTAATCTCATGCCTAACGACAAACCTTTCAACGCAAGAATATCTTTAATTTCTGTTAAAGATTTCTTACCTAAATTTGGAGTTTTTAGCAATTCCACTTCCGTACGTTGAATTAAATCACCAATATAGAAGATATTTTCGGCTTTTAAACAATTTGCTGAACGTACTGTTAGCTCTAAATCATCAACAGGTCTAAGCAATATAGGCTCAAAAGCATCTTCTATTTCAGTTTTCTCTTCTTCAACTTGCTCATTAACTTTTTCAAAGTCAACAAAAACGGATAATTGATCATGAAGAATAGTAGCAGCAAGCTTTATCGTTTCTTCTGGATCCACTGTACCATTGGTTTCTAATTCGATAATCAATTTATCTAAATTAGTACGCTGCTCAACACGAGTGCTTTCAACGTGATAAGCAACTTTAATAACAGGACTATAAGCCGCATCTAATTGCAACGCGCCCATAACCGAACTATACTCTGTTGAAGATTTACGCATACTAACAGGCTCATACCCACGACCTCTACGCACACGTATTTTCATATTCAACGCACCCGCTTGCGTTAAATGGGCAATAGTTAATTCGGGATTAACTATTGTGACATCATGGGGCACAGAAATGTCTGCGGCTGTCACACTACCTGGTCCAATTTTGGACAAAGTCAGCTCTACTTCGTCTTTTGAATGAAGAACAACCGCTAATTTTTTTAAGTTCAATAAGATGTCAATAACATCTTCCTGAACACCTTCAATAGTCGTGTATTCATGTAATACACCTTCAATCTCAACATCAGTTACTGCACAACCCGGAATGGTTGACAATAACACTCGTCTTAATGCATTACCTAACGAATGACCAAAACCACGTTCTAATGGCTCTATGACTATTCTGGAATGATTCGGAGATTTGCTAACAACCTCAACTAACCGAGGTTTCAATAAGCCAGAAATGGCATTCTGCATTTGCGCACCTCAGATATATTAATTATTTAGAGTAAAGCTCAACAACTAATTGTTCATTGATGTCACTTCCTAAATCAACTCGATCAGGTAATGCAGTAAAAATGCCTGACATATTTTTTACATTTACATCAACCCATGAAGCTGTCTCTTATACACATCTGACGCTGCCGAC
>CAWUNX010000165.1:0-8112 GCA_963923905.1 uncultured Methylocucumis sp. | reverse complement strand
GGTCTCGTGGGCTCGGAGATGTGTATAAGAGACAGCAACTGGTGCCATTGGCGATACCGGTGCTACAGGCGTAACGGGGGCAACCGGTGCAACTGGCGATACCGGCGTGACGGGGGCAACTGGCGCAACCGGCGACACCGGTGCAACGGGTGCAACTGGAGCTGGTCTTGACACCTTTGGCTATAACTACGAGCTGGCAACTATTGCCGATGCAACAGTAGTCGGTGGCGCAGATATTCCTTTCTCCAATAACGGACCATTAACTAACGTCTCTCATACGCCTGGAACAACTACTGTAACAGTTGCCACCTCAGGCAATTATAAAATCGACTATGAAGTCAATATCACAGCTGGAATTGGTGCTGCTATGGCAATAGCAGTTAACGGTGTGGTTGACGCTTCAACAATGGTTACATTTCTTGTTGCTGTCGGTAATAATTCAGGAACAGCCATTCTGACGCTAGCTGCAGGTGACGTTATTACACTTAGAAATAATTCCGCCATACCTATTACAATGACTTTAGCGCCTAGCACAGGTGCGCAATTAGTAGTAACACACTTGGATTAGTCCTTCGAAAGATTATCCTCATTGGATAACAGTCTGTTAGTAATCGAGAACCGCCTTGCTGAACGTAAGGCGGTTTTTTCTCATAATTTGCTATCGATTAGCCGTTAGCAAGCTCTATTAAAACGCGCTTTGGCATAAACGAAAACCACTAAAACCCTAAGCGAAGCACGCCACCGTGATTTATCATTTCGATACCGCCCTGCGACGCGTTAAACTATCTGGATTTATAAAAGTCTGTTTTAGCCGATGACAGGTTGAACACAACCTTAGCACTATCGTTTACAATAGCCCAATGTTTCAATCCACAACCGACCTCATCTGTCGGATGACAAAGCCACCGACAGATAGAGGCCGCTGGATTGCCTCCCCATAAACGAGGAGGTTGCCAGAAAAGATAATAAGGCTTTCGCCTTGTTGTCAACAAAACGACTCCCCCAAAAGAGGGGGCTTCAACCCGCAAGGAAATTTGATGAAAAAAATAGTTTTAGTTACCGCAGTAGCCATATTAGGCGCGAGTCAAGCCGAAGCTGATACTAAAGTATTTGAACGCGTGTTAGGCAATGGCTTAAAAGTATTAGTTAAAGAAGACCACCGCTCGCCTGTGGTTATTTCACAAGTCTGGTATAAAGTCGGCTCTAGTTATGAGCCTAACGGTATTACCGGTATTTCGCACATGTTAGAACACATGATGTTTAAAGGCACGGATAAGCATCCGCCCGGCGAATTTTCCAAAATCATTGCTGATAATGGTGGTGACCAAAATGCCTTTACCGGTCAAGACTATACGGCGTATTTTCAAACCATGGCCGCAGATAAACTAGCGGTTAGTTTTGAATTAGAAGCCGATAGAATGCGGCATTTGCATTTATTAGCGGATGAATTGAAAAAAGAATTAGAAGTCGTCACGGAAGAGCGCAGAATGCGCACCGATGATAACCCTCAAGCCAAAATGGCTGAGCATTTTAATGCCATGGCGTATGCCAGCAGCCCTTATAAACATCCTATCATTGGCTGGCCGTCTGATATTGCCGCTTATACCGTAGAGGATTTACAAGCTTGGTATCAACGCTGGTATGCACCGAATAATGCGACGTTAGTGGTCGTAGGCGATGTTCAGCCCGAACACGTATTTAACTTAGCTCAGCAATATTTCGGCGAGTTAAAACCTAGCGATATTAAACCGTTAAAACCGCAAGCTGAAATCGAGCAATTAGGTCCACGCAAAATGACGGTTAAAGTACCCGCTAAACTGCCCTCGGTGGTCTTAGGTTACAAAACCCCATCGTTGAAAACTGCTGAGCAGGGCTGGGAAGCTTATGCGTTAGAAGTGCTGGCAGGCGTTTTAGATGGCGGCAATAGTGCGCGCTTAAGTAAAGATTTAATTCGTGGTAAACAATTAGCTGTTTCAGCCGGTGCCGGCTATTCGCTCACCTCACGTTTATCAAGTTTATTTGAGCTGGAAGCAACACCCGCACAAGGTAAAACCGTTGCGGAATTAGAAGCTGCCTTAAAAGCTGAAGTTGCTAAATTACAGCAAACATTAATCAGTCCAGAAGAATTACAACGCGTGAAAGCACAAGTGTTAGCAGGTGCGGTGTATGAGCGCGACTCTGGTTTTTATCAAGCCATGCAATTAGGCATGTTGGAAACCATAGGACTAGGCTGGCAAGAAGCCGATAACTATGTCGATAAAATCAATCAAATCAATGCAGAACAAGTACAAGCGGTGGCACGCAAATATTTACAAGAAGACCAGTTAAATGTGGCTTATTTAGAGCCATTACCTTTAGATGTTAAACCCGATAATAAAAAAAGAGCGAAATAGTGTGCTTTCTAGTCACCCGCAAGCGTTAACACGCACATCGGGTGTGGGAGTAGCAACGTGAGGAACTCTATGAGCAAAATACGCACCCATTACGATAATTTAAAAGTAGCGAGAAATGCGCCGGATGTTGTCATTAAAGCCGCGCATAAAGCGTTATTACAATTACATCATCCTGATAAATCGGTTGACAAAGAAAAAGCCGAACGTATTACACGCATTTTGAATGATGCGCGTGATGTGTTGTTAGACCCAGTTAAGCGCAAACAACACGACCATTGGATTAAAGAACAAGAAGCGTTGGAAAAACCAACCCATCATCACCACCACAAAACCCATGAGCGCGCAAAACCTGCCCCTGAAGAACAAGAACCCGAGCAGACAGAGCGCCGTATAGATAAATACATGGCCTACTCAAACGGCATTGCGCTAGATACCGAAACACGGCTGCAATGGTGTCGCTGTGTGCTAGGACAACACTGGCGTAAAGAACGCGCGCAAGGCGAGCCTAAAGTATTTACTTGGCATGAAGCGCTTGCCGCCGTTAAGACGTTAAATGCCCAAGGTGGTTTTGCTGGCTATCAAGACTGGCGGCTGCCTACGATACAAGAATTAAAGTCATTGATTACTAAACCTAAGATTGCCGGTGGACAACATTTAGCGACCGAGGTTTTTCCCGATAGCCCTTCCTGGTTATGGTCGGCATCGCCTTATGTCGGGTATGGTGGCGGTGCTTGGTATATTAACTTCGATGATGGTTCAGCACTCAGTGAAAGCGAAAACTTCCATCGCGCAGTACGATTAGTGCGTGGTTAACCACAGTCTCAACTTATTTATTTTTGGAAACATTATGCGGATTTTTTTATTCGGCTGGTTATTGTTTTTTACCGCTCATGCTTGGGCGGCAGCAAAAATTGAACATTGGCAAACCGCGCAAGGTAGCCGGGTTTATTTTATTCATACCGACGATTTACCGTTAGTCGATATACAAGTCGTGTTCGATGCGGGTAGCGCGCGCGATGGTGAGCAATATGGCGTTGCGGCACTGACCGCAGGTTTATTAGATACCGGTGCCGGTAACTTAAACGCCGATGCTATTGCACAAAGCTTTGACAGCGTAGGCGCTGAATTCAGCACGAGCAGCGCCACCGACACGGCGACAGTGACGTTACGCAGCTTAACTGAACCTGCGTTATTAAAAAAAGCATTGGCAACGATGCAAGCCGTTATTACTCAACCCACTTTTAACCCGCAAGATTTTGAACGGGAAAAAAAACGTACCCTGGCTGGATTAACACAACAGCAAGAATCTCCCGGCGATATTGCCAATATTGCCTTTAGTCAAGCCCTATACGGTGCGCACCCTTATGCGCATCCGGATAACGGCACCTTAGCGACCGTAACTAAACTCACGCGTAATGATGTTAAACGCTTTTACCAACGTTATTATGTCGCTAGCAATGCCATGCTCGTCATCGTTGGCAACTTAACGCAACAACAAGCAGCCGACACCGCCGAGCAATTACTGAAAGGCTTAGCGCCTGGGCAAAAACCCGACGCCATCCCTGATGTGGTGATGCCTAAGAGTGCTAGCACTAAGCATATTCCCTTCCCATCTACGCAAACCCATGTATTAATTGGCTTACCGGGTTCATATCGCAAAGACCCTGATTATTTCAGCTTATATGTTGGCAATCACATACTAGGTGGTGGCGATTTAGTATCGCGGCTTTTCTCTGAAGTACGCGAAAAACGCGGCTTAGCCTATAGTGCTGCCAGTGCGTTTATCCCGATGTTAAAACCTGGCCCGTTTTTGGTTAGCTTACAAACCCGTAACGACCAAGCGCAACAAGCTTTAGATGTTGCTAGAAAAACCTTAGCCGATTTTATTGCGCAAGGCCCTAGCGAGGACGAAGTCAATGCGGCTAAGAAAAACATTATCGGTGGTTTTGCCATGCGCTTTGATACCAATAAAAAATTAGCCAGTTATCTGAGCATGATTGGCTTTTATCAAATGCCATTGGACTATTTAGATACGTTTAAGCAACAAATTGAACAAGTCAGCGCCGCCTCAATACGCGATGCCTTTGCTAGACGCGTTAAGCAAGACTTATTGCAAACCGTTACCGTAGGCAATGCAAAATAAACTCAGAATTATCGGCGGACAATGGCGTAGTCGAGTCATTGCTTTTGACGACGCGCCCGGTTTAAGACCAACCCCTAACCGGGTGCGCGAAACGTTGTTTAATTGGTTGCAATACGATATTCCAGGTAGCTGTTGTTTAGATTGTTTTGCCGGTAGCGGTGCCTTAGGCTTTGAAGCCGCATCGCGGGGTGCGAAAGCCGTCTTGCAAATCGAGCAAAACCCGGTTATCTGCCGTCAATTAAAAGCCAGCGCTACGGCATTAGGCGCAACGCAAATCAAACTGGTGCAAGCCGATGCCTTTCGCTATCTTACCGAGACCTTAGACAGCTTTGATATTGTCTTTATTGACCCGCCTTTCGGACAAGGACTAGCCTTACAAACCTGCCATTGGTTAGAAGATAAAGGCTTGCTAAACCCTAATGCCAAAATTTATTTAGAAACCGAAACTGAGCTTACATTAACCGTGCCTAGCAATTGGCAGTTGCTGAAACAAAAAGCGGCAGGCGAAGTGGCTTATTGTTTATTTCAACGAGCATAATTTATACCTCAGATGGCTAAGTTTATGGCGTTTAATCCTTTTACGCGTACCGGCATCAACTAAGTCATAAACCACCGACCCAACATCTATTCATCTATTCTCAACATACCATGCTCGTTAACTGCGTTGTTTACCAAGAAGGCAAAAAATTAAAAGATATTACTATCGAAGAAATTAGCGATTATTTGCAAATACCCGATTGTTTTGTCTGGGTCGCATTAAAAGACGCTGAATTAGCTGAGCTTGAGAAAATGCGCCAAGAGTTCGATTTACATCCCTTAGCCGTTGAAGACGCATGGCATAAGCATCAACGTCCTAAAATTCAAGAATATGGCGACTCGGTGTTTGCCGTTATGCAATTAGTGAGTTTTTTCCATGACGAACTTATCATTGGCGAAGTAGATGTTTTTGTTGGTAAAAACTATGTGTTATCGGTACGCCACCGTAATCAAGAAAATTTTTTAGGCGTACGCGAACGTTGCGAGCGCGAACCGCATTTGTTACAACAAGGCGCTGGCTTTGTGTTCTATGCACTGATGGATGAAGTCGTCGATAGGTATTTTCCGGTGTTATACGAGTTAGAAACCGAGCTTGATAATATCGAAGAGCAAATTTTCATAGAAAAAGGCGATGCGCGGTCAAATATCGAACGGCTATACGAATTAAAGCGCAAGGTAATGGTATTAAAACATGCAGTGACGCCGCTATTAGAAGATACCGGCAAATTATTTCGTGGTCGTGTGCCGGAGGTTTGTGTCCGTACCCAAGAGTATTTCCGCGATGTTTACGACCATTTAAATCATATCAATGCTTCTATCGACACGATTCGCGACACGATTAGCACCGCAATACAAGTGAATTTATCGATTGTCACGATAGAAGAAAGCGAAGTGACTAAACGCTTAGCGGCATGGGCGGGTATCTTTGCCGTCGCCACGGCCTTTGCCGGTATTTGGGGTATGAATTTTGAACACATGCCCGAATTACGCTGGCTATACGGCTACCCTGCTGCCCTGATATTAATCGCCATCGTCTGTTTTGTGCTGTATCGGCGCTTTAAGCGCGCGGGTTGGCTGTAAGCCTCATACAAAGCCTAAAAACAAACGATTAATCGCGATGCCTTTTAACGCGTTATCAATACTTTTGCGGTCAAATTGTGGCGCGAGCATTTGAATAAACGCGTACATATAACCGCGCAAATACGCGTCTTTACGAACGCCCAAATAGGTTGTGCTAGGCGGGAATAAGTGACTAGCATCGATAATACCTAAATTTTTATCCCGCTCAGGGTCATAAGCGATACTGGCCAATAAACCCACACCTAAACCTAAGCCCACATAAGTTTTAATAACATCGGCATCGATAGCGGTTAATACCACATTGGGTATAAGACCCGCTTGCGCAAAGACTCGATTAACTAACGAGCCACCGGTAAAGCTAAAGTCATAGGTAATGAGCGGAAAGCTCGCGATTTTTTCTAACGTCAATGGCTGGTTATGGAATAACGGATGCCCTTGCGGCGCAATAACACTACGATTCCATTGATAACATGGAAAACACACCAGCTTTTCATGTTGGCTAATCGTCTCGGTCGCGATAGCAATATCAGCTTCGGCGTTGACGGTTAATTCGGCCACTTGGCTAGGCGTACCTTGGTGAATATGCAATTTGACATCTGGGTAACGCTCGATAAACGTTTTTATTGCGCTAGGCAAACGATAACGTGCTTGGGTGTGCGTCGTCGCGATGGTGAGCGCGCCGGATTCTTTTTGCCGGAACTCTTCGCTGACTAATTTAATATTGTCTATTTCCCTTAATGCACGCTCGGCAAGCTGTAAAATCATCTTGCCAGATTCGGTTAAACCGGTAATGCGCTTGCCATTACGATGAAAAATACGCAAATTTAATTCTTCTTCTAGCAATTGGATTTGTTTACTAATGCCCGATTGCGAAGTATGTAAATTGTCTGCCGCTTGAGAAATATTCAGGCCTTGATGGACAACTTCTTTGATATAACGGAGTTGATGCAACTTCATATCGTCCCCTTATAACTAAATGATATAAATATAGCATAACATATCATTAAAAATTGAATGATTAGCCTGCTATAGTGGTGTCAGTTTTAATTTTTGTCATAAAGGACTGCATCATGAGTATTGAATATATTGTCTCAGGTCTCTTAGTTGGTTTATTAGTCGGCATCACTGGCGTAGGCGGTGGTTCACTAATGACGCCGTTATTAGTATTTTTATTTGGTTTTAAGCCAGCGGTTGCGGTAGGCACCGACTTGTTATTTGCCGCCATTACTAAAACTAGCGGTGTCTGGGTTCATCACACTAAACATAGTTCAGTAGACTGGAAAGTCGTCACCTGGTTAGGCACGGGAAGCATACCGTTTGCGATAGCAACGTTAATGGTGATTAAGCACTTTATGGCGATAGGCCAAGAAACAACAGGCGCCATTACGTTTACCTTAGGTATAGCCTTATTGCTAACCGCTTGCGCCTTGTTAATTCGTAGCGTAATACTGAGTAGAAAAAGCAAAAATCCTCCGATCGTAGAAGAAGATTCAGATATTGTCATTCCTAATGAAAGCGAAGGCCGGTTTAAGCGTATGCAAATTCCAGCCACGATATTTGTCGGTGCGATTTTAGGTGTCTTAGTCACCTTATCGTCAGTTGGCGCCGGTGCATTAGGAACAGTAGCGTTATTATTCTTATACCCTAAAATGAGAACCGTAAAAATCGTTGGCACCGACTTAGCCCATGCTATTCCGTTAACCGCTGTTGCTGGTTTAGGTCATTTAAGCTTAGGCAACGTCGATTTAACTTTATTAGGCAGCTTGTTAATCGGCTCGTTACCCGGAATTTGGGTAGGTAGCTTATTAAGCGCTAAAATCCCTGAATATTTTTTACGCCCTGTTTTAGCTTCAGTCTTAATGTTAATTGGTTTGAAGTTTGTTTTAGTCTAAACACAGGCTTAGTAAGTAGGTGTTCAAAAATCTCTTAACAAAATAAAATAGTCCCCAAAAAGCGAAA
>CAWUNX010000164.1:0-8239 GCA_963923905.1 uncultured Methylocucumis sp. | reverse complement strand
CCGCGCTCCAGCGTGGAAATGCCTACCTGTTTTTAGCTCAGTATTGTTTTCTGTTCGTATCAACTGTGATAGCTCAATCATAGATACGCATTTCCTCGCAGGAACGAGTAGCGGTTTAAATTCGGAATCGCTGGTTTAATGCCTACAATAACAACAACGTGCGCTTGCCGTGTTACAATAGCGACCACTTTTTTTGGGTCATGCAAAAGCGTAATGTCAGTCTATCAATTTTTTATTGTTGCTATTTGTGTTTGTTTACAAATAGTTGTTCCAACGGCTAGAGCAGAAGAAGCCGATTTAGCCATTCCTACCGCCCCGAGTGTCGATGCCAGTGCTTATATTTTGCAGGATTTTCATACGGGTAAAATTCTCGCGGAAAATAATGCTGATACTAAGTTAGCACCGGCCAGCTTAACCAAAATCATGACGGTTTATGTCGTGTTTAAGGAAATCCATAGCGGTCATTTGCGTTTAGACGATGTGGCGACGATTAGTCAAAAAGCTTGGCAAACCAGTGGTTCCAGGATGTTTGTCGAGTTAAACGAGCAAGTCAAAATCGAAGATTTATTAAAAGGCGTCATTATCCAATCAGGTAACGACGCCAGCGTTGCTTTAGCCGAGCATGTGGCCGGTAATGAAAGCACGTTTGCTGAAATGATGAATCAACATGCAGCTAAGTTAGGTATGGTGAACACGCATTTTGCCAATAGCGATGGTTTACCTAACGAGAACCATTATACTACCGCGCGTGATTTAGCGACGTTAACCTCAGCGTTGATACGTGAATTCCCCGAGTATTATCGTTGGTTTTCGCAAAAAGAATTCACTTATAACAAAATCACGCAACAGAACCGCAATAAATTATTATCGCGTGATGAATCGGTCGATGGGGTAAAAACCGGCTTTACCGATGATGCGGGCTATTGTTTAGTGGCGTCGGCCTTAAGAGAAAACATGCGATTAATTTCTGTCGTGCTAGGCGCTAAAAATGCCAATGCCAGAGCCAATGAAAACCAAAGCTTATTAAATTATGGCTTTAGATTTTACGAATCGCATCGCTTAAAAGAAGGCAAAAAAATGCTTAGCGAAGCGCGTGTATGGAAAGGCGACCGACAAACTATGCCGCTAGGTTTAGCAGAAGATTTATTTGTCACCATTCCAAGGCGACAATACAACGATTTAAAAGCTGAAGTTAAGATAGATAAAAAATTAGTCGCACCGATAAAAGAAGGTGACAAATTTGGTGTGGTTGAAGTCACGTTAAAAGGTAAGCCGCTGTTAAGCCGTGATTTAATTGCTTTAGAGTCTGTAGAACAAGGCAATATTGTACGCAGACTTTACGATGGGGTATTTATGATGCTGGAGAAATCGGATGCTGGAAAATAAAACGGTCTATTTAAACGGTGACTATATTGCCTTAGCCGATGCTAAGATTTCGGTATTAGATCGTGGTTTTTTATTCGGTGATGGCATTTATGAGGTTATTCCGGCGTATCAGGGTCGGTTATTTCATTTAGACGCGCACTTACAACGGTTACAAGACAGCTTAACGGCAATTCGACTAGCTAACCCTCATACTGTTGACGAATGGCGGGCGATTTTTACGCCTTTGCTAGATGCGAGTAAAGACCAATATATTTATCTGCAAATCACACGCGGCGTAGCGCCTAAGCGCGATCATGCTTTTCCAGAGCATATCGGGCCTACGGTGTTTGCCATGTGTTCAGATATTGCAGCGTTTCCTGGTAAAGTCACAGGCATCAAAGCGGTGACTATAGACGATAAACGGTGGCTATTATGCAATGCTAAAGCGATTACGCTGCTAGCGAATATATTGCATAGGCAAGATGCGTTAGACCAAGGTGCGGCTGAAGCAATATTGCATCGTGGTGAGGTTGTGACTGAAGGCGCGGCTAGCAATGTGTTTATCGTGTTAAACGGGGTATTAATCACGCCCCCTAAAGGCCCTGATATTTTGCCGGGGATTACCCGCGATGTTATTTTAATATTAGCGCAGAATAACGGGCTGGCTTGCAAGGAAGACACGATTACGTTAACGCAATTAAGCGCAGCCGAAGAAATTTGGGTAACTAGCTCTACACGCGAGATTGTTCCAGTGGTTGAACTTAATCAAAAACCCGTTGGTGCTGGCAAACCAGGCCCAGTCTGCCAACAAATGGATGCGTTATTTCAAGCGTATAAGGCCGCGTTATGAGCGAAGAAAATATATTAATTTTTCCTTGCCACTTACCTATTAAAGCGATGGGGCGGGTTGATATAGAGCTGGATTTACTGGTATTGGAAATTATCCAAAAACATGCGCGTATCGTAAATCCTAGTGCTGTTAAAACTCGCGCGAGTACAAAAGGAAATTATTTGTCAGTCACCGTCACCATAGAAGCCACCAGCAAACAACAACTCGACGCCATTTATCACGAGCTAACCGCTCATCCAGCGGTGTTAGCGGCGTTGTGACAACTTGGCATTTGGTAAGCCCGATTATTCCTAATATAACTCTTCACTAGACCGCCTAAGAACACCTTCGCTAGTGCTTGGTGTTTTTAGTAGGCTATAAACAGCACAGTCATGCTTTGAGAACGCGCATTAGCGACTATTTATAGTTAATAGGTCTGAAAAGACAGTGGTAAACTATAGACTAAATACGTCAGGATTTATCGGAGTAACCCTTGGAAACGAATGATTTAAGAAATGTGGGCTTAAAAGTCACTTTGCCCAGGCTTAAAATCCTCCAGATTTTAGAAAAACAGGTCGATGAGCGGCATTTAACCGCTGAAAAAGTGTATAAAATTTTGTTAAGCGAAGATGAAGACATTGGTTTGGCAACAGTTTATCGCGTGTTAACTCAGTTTGAGGCAGCGGGTTTAGTGACACGGCATCATTTTGAGGGTGGTAACTCGGTGTTTGAGCTGAGTACGGGCGACCATCATGATCATATTCTGTGTGTAAAATGCGGAAAAGTCGATGAGTTTACCGATGAAGTTATCGAAGCGCGGCAGAAAGAAATTGCGACGAATTTAGGCTATGAATTAACCGATCACGGTTTGTATTTATATGGCTTATGCCCCAAATGTAAAAAACCTTAACTCCCCCTAATGTTTAAACCCTTAATTTTTTATATTGGCTTGCGTTATACGCGCGCCGAACGCCGTACTCAGTTTATTTCTTTTGTCACATTAGCATCGGTTTTAGGTATTGCGTTAAGCGTTACTGCGTTGATTACTGTGTTATCCGTGATGAATGGCTTTGTTGAAGAGATTAGTCAACGCATGTTAAGCATGACGGCTCACGCGACCGTGACCGGTGCATCGGGTGAATTAAACGATTGGCAAGCCATGCAGCAGCAGCTTAAAACTAACGCTCATGTGATGGATTCAGCGCCGTTTATTACCGGACAAGTTATGATTAATGCTGACCGTCGCGTCAGCGGCACGGTATTAAGCGGCATATTGCCTGAAACAGAGGCTAAGGTGTCGGAAGTTGCCGATAAAATGTTAGCGGGTTCGCTCGCTGATTTACATGCGGGCGAATATGGGATTGTCTTGGGTGCGGAATTGGCGTCTTATTTAGGCGTTTTAGTCGGCGATAAAATTACCGTCATTACGCCGCAAGTGACGTCAACACCCGCTGGCGTTGTGCCGAGAATGCGTCGGTTTACTATCGTCGGTGTGTTTAAAGTCGGTATGTTTGAATACGACCGCAATATGGCGTTTATTCATTTAGACGATGCCGCTAAGCTATTCCGTTTTGAAAATAATGCCGTGTCTGCATTACGCGTAAAACTGGATAATGTGTTAAACGCGCCGCAGGTGACTCAGATGTTGGCTGATAAGCTTAGCCCGAATTACTTAGTCAGTGATTGGACTAAAGCACATGATAATTTTTTCCAAGCGATAAAAATGGAAAAACGCGTGATGTCGATTATTTTGTTATTAATGGTTGCAGTGGCTGCATTTAACATTGTCTCTACGCTAATTATGGTGGTGACCGATAAGCGTAGTGATATTGCCATTTTAAAAACTCAAGGCTTGACTTCGCCAGCGGTTATGGGGATTTTTGTTGTATTAGGTACGGTAATAGGTGTATTTGGCACGTTATTGGGCAGTTTAGGTGGCGTGTTATTAGCGTTGAATGTCGCTGATTTGGTGAAAGCGATAGAGAATATGTTTGGCATTAAGTTTTTATCAGCGCAGGTTTATTACATTAGCGACTTGCCGTCTAAACTTATCTGGAGCGATGTTTATGTGATTGCGAGCATGGCGTTTTTATTAACGGTATTAGCAACGCTTTATCCTGCTTGGCAAGCAGCGAAGGTTAACCCAGCGGAAGTATTGCGTTATGAATAAAGCCATTATTCTAAGCTGTAGCGGTTTGTGTAAACGTTATCAACAAGGTAATTTAGACGTTGAGGTGCTAAAAGGGGTTGATTTAACCATTAGGGCAGGTGAACGTGTCGCGATTATGGGCGCTTCCGGTTCGGGTAAGAGTACGCTATTGCATTTGCTAGGCGGTTTAGATAAGCCCAGTTCAGGTGAGGTTGTTTTAACCGGCGTTAACTATAAGCAAGCCAATAGCAGAAAATTAGCGCGGTTGCGTAATCAGGCTTTAGGCTTTATTTATCAATCGCACCATTTGTTAAGCGAATTTACCGTGTTGGAGAATGTCGCGATGCCGTTGCTTATTGCCGGACAATCGGTAAAAACAGCGCGTTCGGACGCTGAAGCGTTGTTAAAACGCGTAGGCTTAGGTCATCGTATTGAGCATAAGCCGGGTGAATTATCAGGTGGCGAGCGGCAACGCGGCGCGATTGCCAGAGCCTTAATCAATAAACCTGCCTTAGTGTTAGCGGATGAACCGACCGGTAATTTAGACAGCAAAACTGCAGAACAGGTATATGCGTTAATGCTGGAGTTAAATCAGGAATTAAACGTCAGTTTTTTAGTTGTAACGCATGACCATGAGCTAGCGTCTAAATTAGAGCGTGTGTTACATATGGAAGATGGCGTGATTAAACCTTAGCTATGCTAAATCATGCCTGCGCATTATTCATCGGGGTGTTAAGTGCTCAGTATTTACCTGAGCTACCCGATGGACGAATGCTGGTGGTATTAATCATGCTTATACTGCTGGCAGGTTGGCAACGTTGGTGGTGGTTTTTTGCGCTACTTGTCGGCTTAACATGGACAATAGCTATTGCCAGTAATAGGTTAGCACAACGTTTGCCGGAAGACTTAGCCGGTAAAGACTTAATCATTAGCGGCCAGGTGTTAAGTTTACCCGATGCCGATAGCACGTCACTGCGTTTTGATTTTGCGCCAGATGTCAGTAATGTTAAATTGCCGGATAAGATTCGTTTAAGTTGGTATCAAGCAACAATGCCGGTTAAAGCAGGGCAGCGCTGGCGCGTTAATGTGCGCTTAAAGCCACCGCACGGGCTGCTAAACCCTGGTGGTTTTGATTATGAGCGCTGGGCGCTAAGCGAAAATATCGGTGCAACCGGTTATATTCGCCCATACCCTAAACCTGTGCTATTGGAGGAGGGTTCGGCCTGGCGTGATATAAATGTGCTTAGGCAACGGATTAGCGATTATTTAGCAGAGCATCAGCATTCAGCGTTATTAACCGCGCTGACTATAGGCGATGGACAAGGCATTAGCCGTGAACAATGGGACGTGTTTCGGCAAACGGGCACGACGCATTTAATCGTGATTTCCGGTTCGCATATCGCGTTAGTCGCAGGACTGGTGTATTGGCTAGTGGTTAAGCTTTGGGCGTATAGCGGTGTGTTGCGTTATTCGGCGCATAAAATTGCTGCGGTCGTTGCCGGTTTGTCAGGTGTGTTTTATTCAGTATTGGCCGGGTTTTCTATTCCAACCCAGCGCGCGGCTATCATGCTATGCGTTTATATGTGGGCGTTACAGCAGCAGCGCGTGTATAAACCTTTGTCCGTATTAGCGATTGCGGTTGTGGCGGTGGTGTTATTCGATCCGTTTGCCGTGTTTGCGCCAGGTTTTTGGCTGTCGTTTTTAGCGGTTTTTATCATTGTCTATTGCTTGTCTGGACGCTTAAAACAGCCTGGCCTTGTTGTCGAAACCTTAACCGTTAACTGGGCAAGCTTTGTCGCGTTAACGCCAATTGTGTTATTTTATTTTCAACAGCTTAGCCTAAATGCACCGATTGCGAATTTAATAGCCGTGCCGTTTATCAGCGTGATTATCGTACCGTTGGCATTATTAGCGGTGGGTTTATTGTTTATTTGGCTTGATGCGGCCGAATGGTTGTTAGTGCAATTAGACACGCTCTTGGCCTATGGTTATCAAGGTTTAAGCTATATTGCCACGTTGCCTTATACCACAGTAACGTTGGCGCAACCGACGTGGTCGGTGTTGCTGTTAGCACTCCCCGCCGTGTTATGGTTATTAGCGCCTAAAGGCATACCGATGCGTGGCTTAGCGTTGGTTTTACTGTTACCGTTATTTTTTGCTCAACGCGATAAACCGAGTGTGGGTGAGTTTAATGTCACGGTGTTAGATGTCGGCCAAGGCTTAGCTGTCGCCGTAGAAACTGCTGAGCATTGGTTAATCTATGATACCGGGGCTAAATTTTCGTCAGACAGCGATATTGGCTTGTCGGTGTTAATTCCGTTTTTACGTTTGCATGGCGTGACGGCACTGGATGGTTTAGTGATTAGTCATGGTGATAACGACCATATTGGCGGTAGTGCATCGTTATTAGCGGAAATTCCGGCGCGTCAACTTTACACCAGCGTACCTGAGTTATTATCGGCTTATCAGCCAGCTTTATGTCGCTCAGGTCAGCACTGGCAATGGGAAGGCATTGAATTTACGATGTTAGCCCCGTCTGAGCAACGTTTAGGCTCGGAAAACAATCAATCCTGCGTTTTAAAAGTTAGCAATGGTCAGTATTCAGTACTATTAACCGGCGATATTGAGGCCGAAGCCGAAGCCTGGTTAGTCGAGCGTCAACGCGAACACTTAGCCGCAACGGTATTACTCGCGCCGCATCATGGCAGTAAAACCTCCTCAACCACGCCATTTTTATTAGCGGTGCAACCTGAGAAAGCGATTATTTCAGCAGGTTTTCATAATAGTTTTGGTCATCCGCATGTGTCAGTGGTGAAGCGTTATCAACAATTAGGCATTAGCACGGTCAACACGTCGGATAAAGGCGCAATAAGCTTATATTTCACACAGCAGCGTTATTCGCTAACAAGTCAGCGTGAAAGCCAGGCCAGGTATTGGCATAATACGCAGCACTAATTTAACAACACGAGAGGAGTGAGTTATGGCAGAGTTTACTGTCACTGGTGATGTGGACCCATTTTTACATGTGAGTCTTAAGCGCGGCGAGAAAATTTATTGCGAATCTAACGCAATGGTAATGATGGAAAACGGTTTAGAGTTAAAAGGCAAAATGACTAGCGGTATTGGCGGCGCGTTAACACGGGTTTTCGCTACCGGTGAGTCGTTTTTCCAGCAACATATCGAAGCCGTGCGTAGCGATGGTGATTGTTTATTATCGCCTGCGTTACCCGGCGCGATTCAAGTGTTAGAGGTAGGTCGTGACAGTTATATGCTTACCGATGGTGCGTTTGTCGCTGCAGAAAGCGGGGTGAATTTAAACGTGCGCACACAAAATGTCGGTTCGGCATTATTCGGTCATTCGGGTGGTTTTTTTGTTTGCGAAGCCACAGGTGTCGGTAAATTAGCCGTATCAGGCTTTGGTTCAAGCTTTACGCTGGATGTGACGCCAGATAAACCGATTACGATAGATAATGCGCATGTCGTGGCGTGGGATAGTCGGTTACACCATGAGATTTCAGTCGCGACGCAATCAAGCGGCGGCATTTTTGGGCAATTAGTTAATAGCGTAACCAGTGGCGAAGGCGTGGTGTTGAAGTTTTCCGGCACCGGTAAAGTCGTGATTTGCTCGCGCAGCCGGGATAATTTTATTGCCTGGTTAACAAAGCTTTTACCGGGTGGGCGTTCGTGAGAGTTGTTGTGAGTATTTTTTAAGCAGGTCTGTTTGGGTTCTATAATATTGGGGGGAGGGGCATAATCGCCAACTTAACATATAAAATACGTCGAAAATAATCATTTGTTCTAAATTTTTTCAAGAATTTATCGCTTTTTGGGGTAGTTTTTTTCTCCTAAGACTGCATTTTTAAACAATCTGCAGCTAAGATATTTTGCTAAATTGG
>CAWUNX010000163.1:0-8246 GCA_963923905.1 uncultured Methylocucumis sp. | reverse complement strand
GCTGCATAGCGCTACGACCAACCCTAATATCAACTTTACCGCAACGCCGTTTTATTTACCGCAGCGCTTAACACAGTGGACTAGGCCAGTCATTGATAGGGTCGAATATCCGCGTATTGCATGTTTGTCCTCGTTTGGCGCCGGTGGGGCTAATGCCCATGCAGTGTTAACCGAGTATATCCGGCCGTCTGTGATGGTCTGTTCGCAACAAGATAACCGTCCTGTTTGCATCGTGTTATCTGCCGAACGAGTGGAGGCTTTAGCGCTGATTGTGCAAGCTTTATTAACCACAGTGAGCAATCCGGCTTGGCAAGCGCAACCGCAACATAACTTGCGCAATCTGGCGTATACCTTGCAAACAGGGCGTGAGGCGTTAACGCATCGGCTAGGTTTTGTTAGTACGTCATTTGCGCAGTTAATCCAACAGATTACCGATTATTTAGCCGGAAAAAACCAAGACTCAGAATTTTCCAAGGCATCAAGCGAATATCAAGTGCTGAAAACCTGGTTAGCCGGTCAAGACGTAGATTGGTCTGAATATTATAAAACTCAGCCTGCACAACGTTTAAATCTGCCGGGTTATCCATTTGCTAAGCAGCGTTATTGGTTATCAACGAGCACTAAACCGACATTACTAGCGCATCCGTTATTACAGCGTAATACATCAGATGACTCCGATTTACGTTTTTGGGCTGAATTTAACGGTTACGAGCCATTTTTACGCGATCATCAATTGCACGGCAGAAAAATTTTACCCGCTACGGTAGTTATCGAAATGGCGATAGCGGCGTTTAACCATGTGTTTTGTGACAGTAAAAATCAACATTTAGCGCTGACAGAACTTTTCTGGGCTAAACCTTTTTGGCTAGATGAGGTGGCAAAGCCGCTAGTATTGACATGCTCGGCTCTATCTAATAACGAATTACGCTTTGAAGCGCTTGACCAAGGTGTTATGTGTTGCCAGGGCCGTGTGGGTTTGACATTGAGTGAGTTGCCAGAAACGCCTAGTAAGCCAGCGTTAGACGGTCTAGCTATCGATGGGGCTAAATTTTATCAAGCCATTCGCTTGCTTGGTTATGAGTATGGAGCTACGCATCAAGGCATTCAATACTTGATGCTTGGCGATGGCTGGGTTCAGGCTGAGCTTGAATGCATTGATACGGATGAGCGCTTTTTATTGGCACCGAATGTGTTAGATGCGGTGTTGCAAACCAGTTTAGGGTTAACGCCGGGTTTTGCAGCCTGGCTGTTAACACCTGAATCCCAGTCTAAACCGCCGCTACTCGTGCCATTTAGCCTGGCAGAGTTACGTTGGTATGCGCCATTGTCTAAACATATATCGGTGCTAACCCGGTTACATAGCCCAGATGAGCCGACCACATTACGTTTTAATATCGAAGTCTATGATGAACAACAGTGTTTATGTTTGGTAATCAACGATTTTTGCTTAAGCCCTGCTAAGCTGACATTAAATAAAGCGGATTTTTATTTAGTAAGTCCTGAATGGCGTGAACAACCGCTGCTAACCACGCTTAAACCGATTATTTATCACCAGCATTTAGTCGTTTTATTCGATGAATTAAGTATGTTAGCCACTGGCCTAACAGAACGTCAGCCAGGTATAAACTGGCAAGCGTTGTGCGCAACGGAAACCGAGTTAGCGCGGCGTTATCACGAATGGGTATTAGGCTTAATCAGCTTGCTTAAAGCTTGGCTAAGCACGCAGTCTGACGGTTTAAGGCTTGTACAAGTCGTTGTTAAAACAGAGTCTTACGCTATTGAATGGGGGCTGGTTGGCTTACTGTTAAGTATCGCTAAGGAATATTCAGATTTATCGGTGCAAATGATAGGCTTAGACCGAATCCCTAGCGATGACGAGCTGATTGAGTTGGTTCAGGCTAATGCGATGTGTGCCGATGCGGTTAAGGTGAGTTATAGACAAAACCAGCGTTTTACCCAAACTTGGCACAGATTTAATAACACAGTGACTTCAGCGCCTCTGCCTTGGCGGCAAAACGGTGTGTATTTAATCACGGGTGGTTTAGGTGGTTTGGCGATGATTTTTGCTAACGCGATTGCCTCAGCCGTATCGTCTGTGACTTTAGTGTTAATCGGACGCTCGACAGAATTAAAGCCTGAGCAGCAACAGCAAGTTGCGGCGTTGACTGCGTTGGGTGCTAAGGTAATTTATCGGCCTATAGATGTCTGTTCTAGCCATCAACTCAACAATTTAATACGTTGGCTAGAGAGGGCGCACGGCGGATTGCATGGCGTGATTCATGCTGCGGGTGTGTTGCGCGATAGCTTGTTAGTGAATAAAACTGACGCCAGTGTGCAAGATGTGTTAGCGCCTAAAGTTCAAGGTTTGCTGGCCTTAGATTATGCAACACGCCATTGTGAGTTAGATTTTTTTGTCGTGTTTTCGTCTGAAGTCAGCGTGACCGGTAATATCGGTCAAAGCGATTATGCTGCCGCGAATGGTTTTTGCGATGCATTTTGTGCCGTTAGGCAGCAACTCACTCAAGCCCAGCAGCGGCACGGTTTATCGTTAGCGCTTAACTGGCCGTATTGGCACGATGGCGGCATGAGGCTTCAGCAAGCGTTAACACCAAATGCTGTGTTAGAAACTGAAGACGGTATTGCTGCGTTTTATCAAAGTTTAAGTCTAGCCGTGTCGCAGCTTTGGCTAGCCAGTTCCCAATCATCCGCACCTCGCGTAGAACAGGTCGTTGTTAACAGCGATATAAGCGCAGTGTTACAACAAGCCATCGCTTCAGTGTTAAAAATAAACCCTGAAGAATTAAATCCTGACACACCGTTAAGCCGGTATGGTTTTGATTCAATTCGCATGACAGAGTGCTTGTTACGCTTACAACGCGACTATCAGGTAAGCCTTGCGCCCAACGTGTTTATCGATTACCCGACGCTTACGCAGTTATCGGCTTATTTATCGGCACGCGTGGCTGTTAAACCTAAAACAGCGTCAGCAAGCGCTAGCCCACGTCATGCCAACGACAGCGACATTGCTATTGTCGGTTTAAGCGGGCAATTTCCTGGCGCCGATGACTTAGAGCAGTTTTGGCATAACATTTTAGCGGGTGTTCATGCGGTTACCGAGATTCCTCGTGAGCGTTGGGATTGGCGTACGGCTTATCAAGGTCAGCCGGGTAATCGCTGGGGCGGTTTTTTAACCGATATTTATGGATTTGATGCGTTATTTTTCGGCATTTCCGGGCGTGATGCTGGTTATTTAGACCCGCAAACCCGGTTATTGTTAATGCATAGCTGGTGGGCATTAGAAAATGCCGGTATCACACCAGAAGCGTTTGCAGCCCAGCCTAGCGGCGTGTTTATTGCCGCCGCGCATGGCGAATATGCTCAGCTTACTGAAGGATTATTACAACAACCGGAAGATTTTACCGCGCAATTTGCATCAGCGTTACCGAATCGTATTGCACAGTTTTTTGATTTAACCGGGCCTTGCGAAGTGTATGAAGCGGCGTGCGCTTCGTCAGTGCTAGCCTTGCATAAAGCCATACAAGCCATACACCAAGGTGAATGTCGCCAAGCACTGGTTGGTGCCGTCAATTTACTGCAATCGCCGTTACGCTATTTAGCCAGTGACACGCTAGGTTATTTAAGTCCTGATGGCGAGGCCAAATCCTTTCAGGCGGGGGCAAATGGTTTTGTGCGGGCTGAAGGCGTCGCGGTGCTAGTGGTTAAACCGTTGGCGCAAGCACTGGCTGAGCGCGATTATATTTATGCTGTCATCAAAGGCACCGGTATTGCGCACGGTGGCAAAGGCTTATCGCTGATTGCGCCTAATCCTGTCGGTATGACGCAAGCCATGTTAAAAGCCTATCACACCGCTAAAGTTGATTTGGCTGCGTTAGGTTATATAGAAGCACATGGTATAGCCTCGCCGTTAAGCGATGCGCAAGAGCTTTATGCGTTATTGGACGGCTATCAGCAGTTACAGCAAAGCGAGCAAAAGCTGATAAATCCGGCACCGATTACAATAAGCAGTTTAAAACCTAGCATTGGTCATACTGAAATTGCGTCCGGTTTAGCGTCTATGATTAAAGTCGTGTATGCGTTGCGGCATAAGATACGCCCAGGCATTGCGCGTTTTACCCAAGTGCATGAACAAATCGCGTTAACACCAATGCCGTTTAGTTTTGATGCCGACGCTCAGCTTTGGCCTAAGCCTATAGCTCAGACAGGCGAAACATTGCTAAGAACGGCTAGCATCAGCAGTTACGGTGACGCGGGTGTAAACGGTCATCTGGTGTTACAAGAGTTTTTAGCCTTAGACGAGCCTGAAGCAGTGTCTGGTTGGCATTTAATCCTGGTATCGGCCAAAACTGATACGGCGTTAACAGCGTATTTGCACAAACTGACGGCATTTATTAGCACGCAGTCGCCGCGCATTGCGGATGTTGCGTTGACGTTACAAACTGGTAGAACGTTTATGCGTTATCGTTTTGCGGTCGTGGTTGAGTCAATGACTGAGTTACAAACAGCGCTTAGCGCTTATTTAGCGTCAGAGTCAAGCATAAAACAGTGTTATACCGGCATTGCCATTCAGCAAACCCCGCCTATGCCAGACCTAAAGGGTTTAGGCGACTATGCTTATTTATCCGCCTTAGCTCAGCATTGGGTGCAAGGCTATCCAGTTCCACTAACTGATTTGTACTCAGCACAGCAGGCTAAACGCATACCGTTACCTGGTTACGCCTTTGATTTACAGCCGTATCGGTTAGACGTAGGGTACGCTGTGCGTACCTTTGGGCAAGAGGCAGGGGTTGAGCATGATAACCCTGTTCAGCATTCGACGGTACGCGCAGCGTACCCTACAGAAGACTACTTACGCCGGTTATTAATTGAGCTATTAGCCGTGACTGAATCAACGTTATTAAACGCGGCGTCGTTACATGAACTAGGCTTAACCTCGTTACATGCGGTGAGTGTTAAAACTAAGTTAGAACAATACCTTAACAAAGCGATTCCACTGTCAGCGCTTAATGTGTTTATTCCATTTGCCGAGTTAGCGCGTCAGTTAACGGTATTAACCGAAGCCGAAACTATGGTGCAAGTGGCTTTGCCTGTGTTAAGCATCGATACCGTTAACCTATCAGAGCCTTTCCCATTAACCGATATACAGCAAGCGTTTTGGTTAGGACGGCAGTTAAGCCGGGCTGAGCAACCGGTGGGGTGTCATGCCTACCTTGAACTCACCTTTAAGCGTTTAGATTTGGCGCGTTTACAACAGGCTTGGCAGTGTGTGCTAAACCGGCATGGCATGTTAAAGGCTAATTTTTTAGCCGATGGACGCCAGTCCATCCCGACATACGCTAAGCCCTACACGATTGTTATGGTTGAAAAATTCGGTTTATCCGAAGTAGAGCAAGTCAATTGGTTAGAGCAGGTGAGGGCAGAGTTATCGCATCGTTGTTATCAGCCAGAACATGGGTCGCTGTTTACGTTATGCGTTAGCCGTTTTGAGCATAACGATGTCTTGCATGTAAGTATGGATGAATTAATCGTCGATGCCTGGTCTATAGAACGCCTGTTTAACGAATGGTCCGCATTTTATGTTAACCCCGAATTAATCTTACCGCCGTTAACGCTGAGTTTTCGTGATTATGTCTTAGCGTTAACGGCTTTTGAACACCACAGTCGTTATCAACAGGATTTACAGTATTGGTTAACTAAACTGAATCCGTTGAAACTAGAGCCTCAATTACCTAAAGCGTCTGATTGGAACGGCTTACATCAATGCCAGCGCTTATCGTGCTGTTTAACCGCAGAACACACTAGCCAGCTTAAACGCATCGCAGCGGACTGGGCGGTCTCGCCAACCGCGTTAGTTTTGACTATTTTTATTCGGGTATTGCAACAATACAGTCAGCGGCCTGAATTTACCTTGGTATTAACCTATTTCAACCGCTTACCGCTACATGAGCAAATCAATGAACTCATTGCCCCCATCATTTCAACGGCGTTATTTGTTGCCGAAGCGGGTAACGACTCGTTGCAACAACACGCGCAGCAAGTACATGCACAGCTACTCGCCGATTTTGACCATTTAACCGTCAGCGGTGTGCGCGTGCTAAGAGATTTAAAACGGCAGAAACTGTGTAGTAATGACTTTAGTTTACCGGTAGTGTTTACCTCGTTATTAGGCCAGCCTATCAATAGAACGCCAGAGCATTTTTTACAACAGCAAACTTATGCCGTCACGCAAACGCCGCAAGTGTATTTAGATTGCCAGGTTTATGACATTAATAGCGAGTTACAGATTAGTTTCGATGCGGTGGTGGCGTATTATCAAACCGGCTTGCTTGAGCATGTGTTTGCCGATGTGATTCATGGCTTACAGACCTTGAAAGTGCCCAATCTCAGTGAGGTGCCAACGCTGACTATTATCCGTGCTGACTCTGCTGCTAGCTTTCCCTTAACCGAATTACAACAAGCTTATGCGTTTGGCAAAACCGCTTATGGTGGTGGTGTGAGTACGCAAGTGTATAGCGCCTTGCGTGTTAAGCACTTAGACCTTGCGCGATTACAAGCCGCTTTAGCTAAACTTATCGCCAATCACGTTATGCTTCGCGTCGTGATTGGTTTAGAAGGCCAGCAAAAAATCTTAGCAATCGTACCGGATTATCACATTGCCGTTGCGGACTTACGTCTAGCCGAGCCAGAGCAACAACAAGCCGCTATCGCTAAAATCGAGCGCGACATGTTAATGCGCAATTGCCCGTTAGGCGATTGGCCGCATTTTGAATTACGCGTGTCATTACTAGACCACGAACAAGTCTTAATCCATTTTAGCGTGGAATTATTAATCGCTGATGCGCTAAGCCTTGAGATACTGCGTGCTGATTTATGCCGTTTTTATCAGCAACCAGAGGCACGGATAACGCCGCGAGATTTAAGTTATGCTGATTATTGCTTAAGCGTAAAACACTACGAGCAAACCTTAGCGTTTCAACGCAGTCAAGCTTATTGGCAGCAAAAGTTTTCTACACTGCCCAGCGGGTTACGCTTACCACGACTCAACAGCGGTGACCATACCGGCACCGTGCGCTTAGATGCGGTACTAACCGAATGGCCCAAAATTAAACACTATGCTCAAAGCCTAAACGTACCGCCTAGCGTCGTGTTATTAACGGCGTATGCTCAAGTATTATCGGCTTGGTCTGACGGACAAGCGTTTAGTATCGTCATACCGAGTTGGCAGCGCTTACCGGTGCATACCGATATAAACCATATCGTCGGTGATTTCACCCGTTTGGCGTGGCTGCCAGTTAATCCTCAGCAAACCTTATCGTTTAGCGAACGCGTCTTAGCGGTTCATGCCGAATTACAACGCGATTTTGCCCATGCTCCAGCCAGTGGTTTAGCCGTATTGCGCAAACAAGCGTTAAAACCGGGTTCGCGCCATGCATTGACTTTTCCTATCGTCTTTACCGATTTAGTACCCGACCATAATTACCCGTTACCCGCTGAATTTAGCTTAAGCAAAACCTTAAGCCGAACCGCTCATGTAGATATTGACATGATTAGCACCGATCACGGTGATACCTTAGGTTTGCATTGGGATGTGGCCGAGGCGGTGTATGCCGTTGCGGATGTGGAGTTGATGTTTAAGGAGTATTGTGGAGTGTTGGGGGAATTAGTTGGTGTGTAGTGTCATCATCTTACGGGACACTTGGCTTGACTCTCAATTTTCAGCTTAGAAATGCAACAAAAATTCTCTAATAGAGAATTTTTGTTGCATTAAGAGAATTTATCAATATAATATCATTGTTGTTTGAAAGGCTTCGTCAAAGCAAGTTGAAGTGGGTGGAAACACCTGTGAGTTATGTATTTAACTCAAAATAATGGGCGATGTGGTTGTGTCGCTGTATTTGTGTCGAATCGTTGTCGTTGTGCTGATGTCGAACTGATTGTCATATAGTTCATAAGACTAAGCGGCGTGACGAGTTCGCCGGTGGAATAATTGATGGACAGTAAATAACTTTCCTTATTTATCTCGAGACGAGCTTATCTACTCACTTGATACTCCGAATTTTTCGGAAACAGGATGAATATTTAAGTGGGATAAAAATGAATAAACATTCTGTAAAACAACAAAAAGTTATTTATGCTGAAAAAGATAAACAAAGCGACTGGATACTAATTTTAAGATACCTGTGGAAAAACCGAAAAACTGTTATAAAAATAGTATTTTGGCTATGCTG